>JAPKXP010000089.1 GCA_026394745.1 Candidatus Altarchaeota archaeon | reverse complement strand
TCGCGGAAGGGCCGCCTTCCTTGTTTGTTCTCGCGCCTACGACGCTGTTCACGAAGGTTACTGCGCTGCTCTCGCTCCACGCCACGTGCTCGCCGAAGCGCGGGAGGTTCCCGATCAGGTACGGCGTGCACGTGCAGCAGGTTATCACTCCCATCCTGTCGAACGCTTCAATCACCTTCTTTTGTTTCGCAGCGAACTCGTCAGAGATGCCAAGCTTCTTCCAGTCCTGCAAATCCATGCCCGCGGGATTCAATGTCGTGGTGACCTTCACCTGGCCGTCCTTAGCAAGCTCAGCCAGATACTCTAAGCCAGCGTCGCCCAGGTTGTCGTAGCTCACGCCCGCAATCTGCACGCTCGAAACCGGAATAAGCTTCTCGGCGCCGTAAATCTCGCCTAAAGCAATCAGAATCTTCATGCTCTTCGCAGCAGCGTTACCCCATGCTCCGTCAAGAATCTTCTCCTCTTCCTTAGTTAAAATCATCTTAAACCAACTCCTTAACCTAATATTTTGATTCCATATTAAAGACTTCCTAGAACCTGGGCTGTTAAATAAATGTCACCCAAGTTTTCAAATAAGTTAATAAACTTCAAATTAAACTTAACAGATAAGGTGGAGAAATAAAATGACGAAAGGAAAATTGAGGTTGAAGCAGGGCGAGCTTGGGTGCGTGATGAGATAAAATTCAGCGAGGTCCGGGCTGCCGCACTTGCTGCCCACGCCGCCGCCCGTGATGCCGATAATCCTGCGGCTCGCGCCGCCGCGCGTGCAGCCGGTCACGCTGCTGCAACCGCCCATGTTACCGGTCATGCCCCTCACGCCGCCGACTACGCTGTTACTGCCGCCGAAGCTGCAGGCATCGCCGGAGAACGCGAGTGGCAATACAGACGCCTTCCAAAACGCCTTCGGTAAAGAAAAGTGGGGACAATTTATTCCCCCAATCCCGCCTTCAAAAATTTATCTCGTTTCTTGTCCCATGGAATCGTCGCGTCCATTGCGACTTTAGCTGTCATCAGCCTGTCTGAGCCTTCAATCTTTTCTGCTGTGGCGTCGAGGCTGCTTCCGGGTCCGCGCCAGATTTTCACGTTCTTGTCTGCCTGCATTCTTGTGGCTATGGCCCATTCTACGTCGGCTAGGTCGTAGATGTTGATGTCATCGTCGACTACGATGGCGTGCTTGAGGCTTCCGTGTCCCTTGTGGGCTGCTTCAGCGGCCTTCATGCCGTCGTCTGGATTCTTCTTTTCTATCTGCACTATGGCGTGGAGCCAGCAGCACCCGCCGGGCGTAATCAACACGTTCTTGCACTTTGCGACTTCGTTGACTGCGTTGAATATGGTCGGCTCCTTGGGCATTCCCATGAGGAGGCGGTGTTCGTTGAACGCTGGCAGGAGTCCTTGGTATATCGGGTTCTTCCTGTGCGTAATCTTCTTGATTATGACCACTGGCTCATCGCGCACTACGTCGAACGTTCCGCTGATGTCCGGGAACGGTCCTTCAGTGTGCTTCTCCCTCGTCGTGAGGACGCCCTCCAAGACTATCTCGGCGTCCGCCGGCACAAGCAGGTCGTTCGTCAGGCACTTCACAAGCTTTAGCGGCCTCATCGAGTTCGCAATCTCCATCTCGTTTGTGTCGCCTGCGGAAATCGACGCGGCAAGTAGGACTGTCGGGTCAAGGCCGATGCAGATTGCTATCGGAAGCTCCCCTCCAGCCTCCTCCAGGTTCTTGAAGGTGTCGCGGTGGCATATTCGAGCGACGAAACGGTCTTTCGATATCGGCGAGGAGCGGTGGAACGCCATGTTTAATCTCCCGGCCTTGTTCTTGCTGACGTAGACTCCGGCGGTAACGTATGCGCCGAGGTCTTTTGAAGCGTGGGTGAGTACCGGGATTTTGGACAGGTCCACTTCCTTTTCCACGACTTCATGGCACGCGGCCTTCTCGACGACCTGCGGCTTCGTCGGCTTCTTGATTACTTCAGCAATCTTGAACAATAAATCCTCTTTTTTGATGCCCATGGCCTTCGCGAAACTGTCCCTCGAACCGCATACTCCGGCAACGACCTTGTAGTCGGAGCCCGCAACCTTGTCGAACATGACGACCTTGCCGTCGTTCTCCTTCAGAATCCTGGCGGCCTCAAGCTTCGGGTTCACCTCGTTCTTCACGTGGACTATCTTGCCCTCCTTCTCAAGCTCGCTTAGAAAGTCTCGCAAACTCATCGTGCATTCACCTCAATTTGAATTCAAGCCCCGTACATCTTCTGCAGGCCGGTCACGTCAGGCTGCTCTAGAGTCCTCTTTATCGTATCTCCTTCGGACGAGTAGCCGTACATCGTCACAGCAGTGCATGAGCTGGTGTACAAGTCGCTTAGGCCTACGCTGTGGCCCAGCTCGTGGGTTGCTATGTTCTGCAGGTCCATCACGCCCGGGTCAACCGTCGCGTCGCCCCAGCTGAAGCGCGTGTTGAACTCCATGTCGAACTCCAGAATCTGCTTGGTCCTCTTGTTGTACCACACTGAGGTCACAGCTATCACGCCGTTGTTCGGGTAGTCGCCGAATACGATGGCGTTCTTATAGTCTCTCACGCCGTAGACTGCCGAATAGTCGACGCCGTAGGAGTCACTGAACAATTCCTGTGCAGTCGCTGCGTCCCACGTTTCGGTGGCTGTTGATATTGCGCCGGTCACGAAGTCGGCTGAAAGACCCTGCGGGTTCGCGGGATTAACCGCGTAAACGACGGGCAGGCCTGTCCACTTCACGCCCATCAGCTTGTAGCATGTTTCTGTCTTCGCTGGCTTTCCTGGATTCGCCTTCGCGTAGTGGATGAAGTCTATCCTTTCGATGTCCTTGCTTTTGTCGTCCTTCGTAGGAACGGCATAAGAAAAAGTCCCTAGAACGGCAATCACTGCCAAAACCACGAGCAAATTTTTCAATTTCATTGTTTTCCACCCCATTTTTTGTACAAGTCGTGTTGAATGTCAAGAGTATCGAGAATCTTCCCGACCACGAAATCTATCGTATCATCTATTGTCTCAGGCTTGTTATAAAAGGAGAGGTTCGGCGGGAGTATTATGCCGCCTGCCGCTTTCAGCTTACGCATGTTCTCGAGCGACGGCAGCGAGAGCGGCGTGTCCCTCGGGACTACGACCAGCTTCCAGTTCATCTTCAGGCAGTTTTCGGCTGCGCGCGAGATTAGGTTGTCGGCGTATCCGTTCGCTATAGCTGACAGAGTCTTCATGCTGCAGGGGCAGACGACCATCGCGTCGATTTTGAACGACGAGCTTGAAATCGGGGCTGCAAGGTCGCCTTCGTCGTAGACTCTTTTAGCGAGCTTTTTGACCTTCGCGAAAGACAACGATTCCTCGTGCCTTGCGACTTCGACTGCGCCCTTCGATACGACGAGATGGACTTCATGGCCTGCTTTAGAGAGTTCCTCGACCAGCCTCTGCCCTAAGACGACGCCTGAAGCCCCTGTTATGCCAACCGCGACCCTCATCTCAAAGTAAAATATACTGTACGGTTAAAAATGCGATGCCCTGGCTATTCGACGATTGTCCCCAAGCCTTTTTCGCCGAGGAGCGTTCTCTTCAGGAAATCCTTCTTTCTGCCGCTGATTATCTCCGTCGGAATCCCCCGTTCAGCAAGCTCTAGAATCTCCTCGACCTTCCTCTTGATTCCTCCGGTCACGTCCGTGCCTGAAGTCTTCCTGCCGGAAAGAATGCCGACGTTTTTCCTCGTTATGACGTCAATCTTCCTGGCTTTCTTGTCCTTAGGGTCTACGTCGAATATGCCGTTATAGTCCGTAGCGATGATGACGCGCGAAGCGTCAAGCTCTTTAGCGAGATACGGCACAAGCTGGTCGCCGGAAAGTATCCCGCATCCTTTATCCAAGTCGACGAGAACGTCGCCGTAGCCTACCGGGACGACTCCCATCCTCAGCATCTCCTCTATGGCGTCCAGGTTGAAGTAAACCAGTCGCCCGTCCTCCAGAAGCCCTGCCGCGGAAGGCTGGAACGCCATTGCGTTCACTCCCGCCTTCATCAGGGACTCGACGACCCTGCTGTTCAGCCTCTCCATGCTCGCGTGCGTGAGCGCGATTCCCTTAGACTGCTCCTTACCTTTAAATCCGGAAGTCAGCTTGTACTTCTTCGCCGGCACGTGGCCGAAAGCGCCTGCTCCGTGGACTATGATGAGATTGAACTTCTTTTTGGCGAGTGCCTGGGCAATCTCCCCGGAAACCTTCTTTAGATTCCCGTCGTTGACGAGAGCCTCGTCCGCATCCTTCCTCGTTATCAGGCTTCCGCCCAACTTTACGATGTAAAGTTCCTTCATGTCAGAACCATGTTCCCTCGGTAGACTACTTCCTTGTAGCCTCCGCCGCCGAGAATCTTCTCTATCTCTGCGGAATGCTTTCCTTTAATGAGCTCAATCTCGTGCTTGCTGTAATTGGTTATGCCCCTTGCGAACTCGACGTCCCGATCGTCGGTTATCTTCACGGTGTCGCCCTTCTCGAACTTGCCCCTGACTGCGACGACTCCTGAAGGAAGCAGGCTGACGTTCCTCTCTTCCAAGGCATTCTTCGCGCCCTCGTCGACGACTATCGCGCCCACGCACTCCGACGAGTACAGCATCCACGAGAGCCTGCTGTCCAGCCGCTTCTTGGGTATGAAGAACGTGCCCACGTCCCCTCCGCTCACGGCCTTCTTCAGCACGTCCTTCATTCCGGAGTCGACTATCGCCATGGGTATCCCGGACTCGACAGCCACCTTCGCAGCCTGAATCTTGGAGTCTATTCCTCCGACTCCGCCGCGGTTCGACTTTCCGTGCATGCCCTCAATCTTGCTGATGTCTGCCACAACGGTAATCCTGTTCGCGTCCTTGAACTGGTGGGGGTCCCTGTCGTGGAGGCCGTTCATGCTGGAGAGCAGGACCAGAAGGCCTGCTCCAATGTTGGTTGCCACGAGCGCCGACAGGTTGTCGTTGTCGCCGAACTTTATCTCCTCGACCGCGACCGTGTCGTTCTCGTTTATTATGGGCACC
>JAPKXP010000086.1 GCA_026394745.1 Candidatus Altarchaeota archaeon | reverse complement strand
ACAGGAAACCCGGACCACAGCATGCGCTATCCTGACCTGGCGTGTAAATGTTGTCAGTGCAGTTTAGGCCCGTCTCACAGTCTTCATTGCTCCTGCAGTTTCCTTCACCCTGCTGGCATTTGCAGTTTCCGCCTAGCGACCTCTTGATTTCGCAGTAACTCAGGTCGTACATGGTCACGTTGCTTACTCCGCACTGCATGCAGCAGCCGTAGGTTATGTCGTAGGTTGTGCCTAGTGGGCAGCAGCGCCTGTCTATCGAGCGGTTTCCTGGAGTGCAAACATCTCCGTGCGAGCAGTTGCTGTTTTGCGTGCAGCCTAACTCGCCTCTGTCAAGCTTTCCTTCCTCAGGCGGCTCGTTCTGCCACTGGCATGCCGGGTTCATGTCTATGACCTTCCTACCAGAGTTGAAGTAAAGGTTGAGTTCAGGCGAAGCCTTGAATACGTGCGCCCAGACGCTGTCTATGCCGAACTGCCTGTAGTACCTTATATCATAGGTCATGCATATCTCCGGGCAGGTGTCGTCCTTCCTGCAGGCGTCGCAGGCGTTGTGCTGCAGGCTCGTGGGCCTGTCGTACATGTCTCTTGAACTGGTTCCGCTGTTGTATCCCGGCCTCGTGCCCTGCATCCTGCTGCCCCATGCCGCTCCTTCAGTAGGCTCGACTTCCCAGTACCTGTCTCTCACATCATCCGGGTCGCTCAACACGGGTGGGGTGGCGGCAATAGGCTCGTTGTCGTTGAGGTCGTCTCCGGTGGCTCCGTTCCTGTTGTGCGGGAATTCACTGTAATTAAGTATCTGGCTCTTGTACTGCGCGTCGTCTATCTTCACTCCGCCAAGGCAGCACCAGTCCGAGCAGGTTTGGCCTGTTTGTGTGTTTACCGTAGCGCACCTCCACTTGTGCGGGTTACACTGTTTAGGAACGGCGGTCGGGCATGACGAGTTGGTGGTGGGGTTCTTGCAGTTCTCAGGGTGGTTGCAGTCCGGGTGGCCTGGATAAGTCTTCATATCGCACTGCGTGTATCCCATGGCAATGCAAGGCGTCTGGTCCTGCACTGTGTCGTATATTGTTTCCCCTGTTTCCTCGCACTTGTATTCGGCGTAATTCGCGCAGGGCATAAGCCAGTCGTTGAAGGTCGTGTAGTCCTCGCTGGGGCTGGATATGCTGTTAGGGTCCGGGATGTCGTGTATGTTAACCCAGTGCGGCGGCCCCCTCCATGTAACGTCCCTTATCACGTAGATTGAAACGTTGCTTTTTATCGTCTCTATGCTGTCTTTTTGGATTATGTCCTTGTCTGGTTTCCCGGACTCCATATCATAAGACATGTCACGGTACCCGTCCGCGTCAAGCCCAATGTCATCGTCTCTGTCATCGAAGCCGTAGTAATCTGCAGCAGTCGGACTCCAGTAGCCGCAACCCCTCTTAGATCCAAACTGCTCTATCTCGTGGTAGTAAGGCGGAGTTCCAGTCCCAAAGAAGTAGTTGCTCTGCGCAAGTGAAGCGCCCATCGTGCAGGCAAGGTTGTCGTTCATCTTCTCGCAGCCGTCGCAACCCACTGTCCGATAGCCTGCCTTCGCATCCCACCAGTTCTCGATGTTGATATTCTTCGTAGTGATGTGCAGTATCCCGTCGCTGGTCAAGTCCTCCCCGACCTTAGTAAGGCGGTAGCCTGCGTAGACGCTCATCCTAGAAAAGTTTATGGTGCTCAAGTATACTCCTGGGTAGTCGTAGTATTTTCCTGAGTCTATTATGTTCCACTCGCAGTCCGTGTAATTGAGCTCTTCGACGTTCCACTCGTAGTCGTGGGTGTTGTCGTAATAGGCGATTCTACCGTCCTTGCACTGCCTGGTCACTATGCTCGGCCCGTAGAGGTCGCACTTTCTCGCGAGAATGTACTCCAAGTAATACACAGTAAGCTCCTGGTTGAAGCTTGGGTCCATGTACCTGTCTATTATGTCCTTGTCGTTGACTCCAATCACCTCGTACTCCTCGGACACGACAAGGTACTTGCCGTAAGCGTCCGGATTCTTCCTGTACTCAAGGAATACTATACCATTGGAGCCAAGCGAGTCTCCTCTCTTGAAGTCTGATAGCCCGATGCCGATTATGTCATCGCAGTAGGATGCTCCGCTGCCCCACGTCACACTCCCACCTGCCTGAATCCTGCCGCACTCCACATCGCCGTTACTGTATACCCTGACAAGCTTGACGAAGTCGTTTATCCTCGCCTTGTTGGAAGTCGTAGCCTTCTGTATGTCCCTAGTGCTTATGTCGTATACGTCGCTCATGTTCAAGTAAAGTATTCCGTTACTGCCGACCGTTACCTTGGCGTACCAGTAAATCCCAATGCCTCCCGCGCCGACTGAAGGGTCGCTGGCATAAGTCGGCCACCTGTACTTAAGCTCGTTGGTAATATCATAGTTGGGCGTGACACTGCAAGTGTTGTCCCCCTCATGCGGTATGCACTGGTTGCTTGCGTCAGCGTTCTGCGTGTACCAGTACTGGCAGGTGTCCATGAAGCAGGTGTTCGAGTCCACATACCTCCATTGGCCGTTGTAGTTGTACTCCAACCTGAAGTGCAGCCGCGGGCTTGTGCTCGCTCCCCTGCAGGTTGCGTTGCTCTGGCCTCCGCCAGCGTATGCTAACACGTTGCCTCTAAACACCCTCCTGCCTGACAGCGACATCATCCACCTGCTGTCGCCCACCAGGTGGCAGTACGTAGCCCTCCATTTACCGTCGTCGGTAACCAGTTGCATGCCGCAGCCGCAGTCGTAGCCGTTGAGGTCGTTGTTGATGAAGGACGTTACTGTGCCGTTGCCTACGGCGAATACAGACTCCCCGTCGGCTGCCCTTATGTCGAGTCCAGGATTATTGCCTTCGCAGGTTGACGTGATTGAGTTGTCGACGACCTCTGTTCCGACTGCAGGCCACCTGAAGTAATACGGTTCAGGACATAGGTTGCAGCAGGAGTCAGAGCCTATCTGCCCCTGCACGCTGGAGGCCTCGAAATGGTTGCACATAAGCGCAGAAGACGACTGGACTAATGAATAGAAGATGAATAACGCTAGAAACGTCTTGAGAAACCTAAACTCCTTTACATCCAGGACTTTTCCCATAATACTATAATATAGGATTTATCTATTTTAATAATCATATACCCCCGCTAGTTAACTCTCCTTAACGCATTATAATAGCCCATGGAATCAGCCAAAACGTCATCTGTCACATACCCTACAAGTCTGCCGCCGTCAACGACCAGTATGACGTCATTCGACACGACGCTCTTTAAAGCGTCCTCGACCCTGGCGCCGGCTTCCGCCACGACAGCGCCCCGGTTCACATACCTCGCTACCGGATCCTTACCATTCAAGCTCTTCGACTGCAGCGCGTTCAAGTCGACCATCCCACGCACCTTCCCCATGTTGTCAACGACGAAGTAAAACCGCACGCCCTTACGAACTATAATGTCCATGAAGTCCCTGACGCTGACTTGCTCGTTCACGAGGGCGTAGTTCCTCGACGCAATGTCCCCCAGCTTTATCCCCTGGAACGACTTCCTCACGGTCACAAACTTGACTTCATTGCTGCCGGCGAAGGACAGGAACACGCCAAGTATCACCCACCAGAAATTCCCCATCAAAAAGCCGGCCAGCACCATAAAGATGAAGAACAACTGGCCTATGCCCAAAGCTATCCTGGTCGCGGTCAAATAGTCAAGCCACAGCGCAAGAGCGCTCCTAAGAATCCTCCCGCCGTCCATCGGAAAAGCAGGGAGCGCATTCAAACCGCCCAGCAAAAGGTTCACGTAAACAAGCAAATTGACTATCGAAGCAAACGAAAGCGCGCTCGGCTCACCCGCAGCCAAACCCGCAAGAATGCTGTCGTAACTCACAAGACTCACGTTGAACGCAACCATCGCGGCGATACCGACCCCGGCTAAAACGAAGTTGAACACCGGCCCGGAAATGCTTATCGCAAGCTCCTGCAGCGGATTCTCGGGAAGCTCGACGCTCGCAAGACCTCCGATAGGCAGGAGCGTAATCTTCGGAACCCTTATCCCAAAACTAATCGCGACTACCGAATGGCAGAGCTCGTGCGCCAAAACTATCGTGAACAACAGAGCGAAAAACAAAAGCGACGGAAGACCCATGACAGCCAGCAGAATAAAGAACGCAATGAATGTTATGTGAAGCTCGACCGGAATGCCAAAGACGCTGAATACCCTGTAGGATGAACGCATTTTAAGCTTTATCCGCGCGGCACCGCAGTCACGCCAGTCCTCGCAATCTCCTTGATGCCAAGCGGGCGCATCAAGTTCAGGAAAGCCTCAATCTTCCTGCTGTCCCCAATAATCTCCACCGCAAGGCTCTTAGGGCTCACGTCCACTACGTTGCCCCTGAAGACTTCCGAATACCTTATCACCTGCCCCTTCCTCTCCTCGTCGGGCGTGTTAACCTTTACTATGCAAAGCTCCCTGCAGACGCACTCGTCCTTGTTCAAGTCAGAAACCTTTATGACGTTGACGAGCTTGTTCATCTGCTTGCTGATCTGCTCTAGAATCTTGTCGTCGCCCCTGCTGACTATGGTCATCCTCGCGACGCTCGGGTTCTCGGTCGCGCCGACAGTTATGCTCTCTATGTTGAACTTCCTCCTCGCGAAGAGCGAGGCAATCCTCTGCAATACCCCCGGCTTGTGCTCGACCAGCGCCGTGAAAATGTGTATCCTCTCTCCAGTCATCTCAACTTCTTTAACTTCTTTATTAACTAACGCTGCTTATCTATATACTCATCATATACGTATTTATACTAAAATGGAGGGCGTGGAATATCCCGAAGCCGGGGAGCTAGTGTTGGGTACGGTCAAGGATATTTTCAAGCAGGGAGCCTTCATAATACTCGACGAATACGGTGGCATGCGCGGCATGCTGCACCTCAGCGAAATCTCGCTCAAGTGGGTCAGGAACATAAGGGACTATGTGAAGGAAGAACAGAAAGTAGTCCTGCTAGTCCTAGGAGTCAACCCCGAGAAAGGCCACATAGACTTGTCGCTCCGAAGAGTCACCGACTCCCAGAGGAAGCAGAAGCTCCAGCAGGTGAAGCAGAGGCAGAGGGCCGAGAAACTAATCGAAGTCCTTGCGAAAGACCTGAAGGAAAACCCCTCCGAACTGAAGGACAAGATAGGAACGGAAATACTCAAAAAATACGACAGCGTCTACGCGGGCTTGGAGGCAATCGCCTCAGACAACTCGGCAGCAGACGGACTCGCAATCGACGCTAAACTAAAGAAAAAGCTCGTCGAACTGGTCGTAAAAAGCATCAAGGCCCCGTTCGTCGAGATAACTGGGTACGTCGAGTTCAGGAGCTATGAGCCCGACGGCGTGAACATGGTCCGGAAAGCACTCACGGAAATCGAGGGCCATAAAACACAGGACGCGACGCTCAAGATAAACTACGTTTCAGCCCCATACTACCGCGTCA
>JAPKXP010000141.1 GCA_026394745.1 Candidatus Altarchaeota archaeon | reverse complement strand
CAGCAGATAAACTCAAGCGTCTTTATATCAGACTCTGACGGAGACGGCATCCCAGACTATAAAGACGACAGACCAGACGTCCCAGACGGCCCTAAGCTCGGGTCCTGCAGGAAGTCCTCAGGCCTCATCAACTGCACGTCTGATGATGACTGCGGGTACGAGGAGAAATGTAGGCTGAGTCAATCGGACGCGGATAAGGATGGTGTGGGCGACGCCTGCGACAACTGCATATACAACGCCAATGGCAGAGACATCGGCACATGCAAAGGCGACTGGACAAAGTACAAGGTTTCGTGCGAGGTGAACTCAGACTGCGGGAAGGGGATTTGCAGCCTGAATCAAGAGAATTCCGACGGTGATGAGAAGGGGGACGCATGCGATAACTGCCCCTACAAAACCAATAACCAGTTTGACACTGATGATGACGGAGTAGGCGACTTTTGCGACAACTGCCCAAACAAGGCGAACGGCCCGCTCCAGGGCAGCTGCACGACTGGACTTATAAAAGGCACATTATGCAAGTCCAGCGCGGATTGTATAGGCGGCCCCTGCGACACAGCCCAAGAGGATTCAGACAGCGACGGCGTCGGCGACATGTGCGACAAGTGCCCCGGAAAGAAAGACGCCAACCAAGACTTTGACGGAGACGAGGCAGACGACGCATGCGACAACTGCATGAGTCTGCCAAATACGGACCAGAAAGACACAGACAATGACGGTATCGGAGACGCATGCGACTGCAACGACGGCGTGGAAGGACCATACGAGGAGGGAATCGACTGCGGCGGCACATACCATCTATTCGGAAAACCAAGCCCTTGCGAAAAATGCCCAGACATCTGCAATATCGCGACCCTGCCTTGGAAGTTCGACTGGCGCAACCACGAAGGCAAAGACTGGATGACCCCCGTCAAAGACCAAGGCTCCTGCGGCAGCTGCTGGGCCCAATCAGCAGCAGGTACCGTGGAGGCTAAATATAATATCGAACAAGGCACAAGCATGAACCTCAACATAGGAGAGCAATACCTCATGTCTGGGTGCAAGTTCTTCGGAGGAGACTGCAACGGAGGCCCGGTTTCATACGCACTCAAAGATTTCATCACAAACGGCGTAGGCGAAGAGATATGCTATCCATACACCTCCGCGGGCTGCAGCCATGGCGCCTCATGCGCACAACAATGCAAGAACGGGGGAAGGTGCTCCAACCCCCCCACCTGCCAGAGTAAATGCACTGGAGCGGAGACCAGATGGCATATCACAAGCGTCACCAACGTCTCAGGCGACGTGGAAACCAGAAAACGGGCAATCCTATGCCACGGCCCACTGGCGGCATCCTCACCCAACTGGAAGCATGCCATAGTGATTGTAGGCTGGAACGATAGATACATGCCGCCTGGAAAAAACCAGACACAAGGAGTATGGATAATCAAGAACAGCTGGGGCGTGAACCAAAACGACGACGGATACGTCCGCATACCCTACCATGGGGACCCAGCAAGCGACATGACAGACCGGAACATGTACTATGTTGACGGGGTGACTTCAAATAATGGACAATAGAATCTTTTTCGTTTTAGTTGCGGCATTGTGCCTAATACAGACCGTCTCGGCAATGCTCAACCCTGCGGCAGTATACTGCAGCTCACTCGGCAACACATACGTCACGGAAAGCACAGAAAAAGGCGATTTCGGCTACTGCATCCTAGCCAGCGGAGAGAAAGTCGACGCCTGGAAGTTCATCCAGGGAGAAGTATCGCCGGAAAAAAGTTTCTGCACACAAAAAGGATACAAACTCAAGGTCGTATCAGACTATGATATTTGCGGAAAGAGACTCCTCACCAACTCATGCGCAGTATGCGTACTACCAAACGGGACCGAACAGGAAGTAACTGAAACAATGGGCCTCGCATTCCAGGAGACGACATGTGGAGACAGCCACTGCGGCTTCCCAGAAGACTATATCAGCTGCCCAAAAGACTGCAAATCCGGCGGACCAGACGATTATTGCGACGCAGTCAAAGACAGTCTATGCGACCCGGACTGCATCATACAAGATATGACCGATACCGACCCGGACTGCACTGGAGAAAACGACTACAAAACAACAACAACCATGCTCGCGAAAGTGCCATTGAATCAATCGCAAGGCGATGGATGTATACCCCTACTATTAGCGCCCATATCTCTACTCTTTGCCGCACTCATGAAAATCCTATAACCCTATTTAAGAAAACAATCTACATTTTTTTTAATTCAGAAGCCGGATATCCTGACATAATAAAACCAGGAGAAAGTAATCCTGAACCCACACCCTTATGCTCGATTGGGGCTTGGTTAAAAGGATACAAGAAGGGAGATTCGAACACTTTGTTAAAATTCCCCCAGTTTAATAGGCTTATGCAAAATAATATTGTTCACAATGCTTTTACGTAATAATTTTCTAGTACTGTTTGTTTTGGCAGCGACGACAGCCATGAGCGGCTGTCTTTTCGGGGTCTGCATGATAGGGCCCTCAAATGAGCTTAGTTGTCCTGAGGGTTATATCCCGGGGATGGGGTTTTCGTGTTGCGCCGATAGTAACAGCAATAATGTGTGCGACGAGGCTGAAAGTTCGGCAGATACGCTTGGAGTGGTGTGCAACCCCCCGTATATTCAATATGGGCAGGGGTGCTGCCTTGACAGGAACGATGACGGAAGATGCGACAACGACGAGACCACCACTACGCTTATGCAGACTACGACCACCTTGATTGCAAGTACCACTACGACCTCCACAACTACGACAACCTTGAGGATAGCCTGCAATATGAGCAAAGACTGCGGGAATGAGACCAGCTATCTGAAATGCCAGGAACGTGATGTGGTAAGGTACATTGAGACTCCGTTCTGCTCTAATCCAGGCACTCCTAATGCGTTGTGCATAAAGAAGTCCAAGACCAACTTTGAGAAGACGTGCGCCGAAGACGAGGAATGCAGGAACGGCACGTGCGTCAAGCAACCGGGCACTCGCTGCATGGAATGGTGCTCAAAGAACGGCTACGAGAACGGTGAATGCAGCTTTGATGCTTGCAAGACGGGTGAGAAGAATGCTGACGCAGCCTACAACGACTGCGGGCAAGGGTTCTACATGGGGGGTGGAAGTGTGGATCTGATATGCTGCTGTAACAATATAACGCACACCGAGTGCAGTGAAAATCATTGCAGTATAGTCCCGGGCGAAGGGTACGACGAATGCTCTAGTGACTATCAATGCCAGGAAGAAGCTGGCCCGCACCCGACTCTGCCATGAAGATCTACCAAATCCTGTGAAATTCCCGAAGAGTGGAAATCACTCTCATGTAACATTATATTCTCGCTGGAACTTTTGATGCTAATAATCTTCGTGTTTAGGATATACAGATGCTTGTGGGTATTAGGAAGATTAGTGCAATTAGCTCACCACAAAGACTAATTCATGTTATTATTTAGGCACTACACAGTTCCTTTTATCCCTACCTACCCCTAAGGTAGTACAACTGCCCTTAAAGTCCGCTCCTAAACAGGCTTAAGGAGCAAAGCTGGTACTATCTTCGACTTATTAACCTAGCATAGTGTGTAGTGGGGTTTCTCCACGTTTATGTCCGCGTACATTGGATTATCGCAGTACGGGTTGCAGGTTAGTTCGAACCTGCCCTCCTGAGTAGCTTGGAACGATAGTTCGTGGCTTTCGCCAGGAGGCAGCGTTATTGTCTTGCCGGTGGATGTTTCCCTCAGCCTGTGCAGGCCTTGCAGGTTGGTTATGTTGACTATCACCAGGTCTCCTTCGTAGACGGTTATCTCGTCAGGGATGAATCTCTGCCCTCTAATCAGCATGTCGAATCGTTTTGTTTCCGGGATGTACGTTGGGTCTGGTATCGTCACGCATGTGGTTGACGTGATAGTGGACGTCGAGGTAGTTGACGTCGTTGTGGGGCACTTCCACCTAGTACACTCGCAGCCGCTCGCCATCTGAGTTATCCAGGATTCCAGTTGGGCTGATATTGTAGTGGAGGACGTGGATACGGTATTAGTGGTCGAGGTTGCCGTAGTTGAAGTTACCGTGGATGCGGTGGCTTGTTCTGCGACGTTACAGGTAAAATTCAGCTTAGGGCATTCTAGGGGGTCTTCAGAGAGGGTGCCGTCAGGGCAGACGTACACTGTTTTCGTGTTGTCTACGCACCCTGAAACCAGGATTACGGCGATTATGGCGAAAGCCAGTTGTCGCATAAGGATATATTAAACGCATGGGGGAAATAAATACTGCAGCCGTTAGACTGTAGTATTTATACAAAAGCCGCAAATCATATTCATCCACAATAGTAATGTTGTGATTTCTGCGGCTTTTGGTATAGATAACAGAGGTGCCTAAGATGGATGAGATTAAGCTTGTTAAGACGGGTATTCCGGGATTGGATCAACTTTTGAAGGGAGGTTTGCCTGAGAGGAGCATAACCCTTATTTCTGGGCCTCCGGGGATAGGTAAAAGCAACCTGGGGATGCAGTATATCTACAACGGAGTGAAGGAGTACAACGAAGCCGGCATATACATGAACGTGGAGTACAGTAAGGCCGAGGTGAAGAGGTACTGCAGGAACTTCGGTTGGGACATCGACCCTTTGGAAAAGCGGGGTATGATGACGATACTGGAGCAGTCCCTCATGCAGTCCGACGACAAGAAAAGCGCTGAGGCTTTAAGCGACACAGTAAAGAAGACTGGCGCGAAGAGGCTTACGGTAGACAGCATTACGTTGTTCAACTACCTGTTCGACGACCCGAAGACTAGGAGGATTCACCTGCTGGACTTCATGTCGCTGGTGAAGGCGATTGGCCTTACGACCGTCATTATCTCAGAGCAGTACGGGACTTGGCCTAACCTTCAGGTTGATTCCGACCACTTCCTGACTGACGGCCTGGTACAGCTGTTCTGGACGACGCAGAGGGAGACTAGCGAGCGGTGCGTGCGGGTGGTGAAGATGCGGGGCCAGGAGATTGACACCACCATCAGGCCGTTCAAGATTTCAGGCAATGGTGTTGAGATTTATCCAAACGAAGTCCCGTTCACTCTTAAGAACGCCTAGGAAGTTTATTACCTGTTGGCAGATTAATGTCGGACTTTAGTCCGCAGATGAATGTCAATGTTTGGCCAACGGGTAATGAATAATCCACCCTGAGGGTGGATTATTTTATTTTCGGCCGAGTAGTTTTATTGCGTCGTGCATCTCGGCCTGGTTTTTATTCAATTCCAGTATGTCTTCCTTCAGCAGTTTTAGGGTTTCGTGGAGTTCCCGATGGAGTGTTTTAAGGTCCTTCATCTCGCTTGTCATCAGCTTGTCGTGCTGCCTTATCTCCCTCATGTGGAAGAGTATCGCTATTAGTATCACGAACTCGAGGATGAAGAGGAGAAGCTCCAGCGATACCACGACCCCCTCGAAAAGCACGAACTCCACGCATACCTATTTGGCTTTTGCGGTAAAAAACACGGCTTTATGCGATTAATATTCTTGCTAAACCCTTTAATTGGTGTCATGAAAGTCTTGTTCAGGGACCTGCGGCAGGGTCTCGTCAAGGTGAGGGTGGACGGCCTCGACGACCTCTGGTATCTAAGCCAGGTGATTTTGGAAGGCGACTTGATTAGAGGAGAGACTACCCGGCGCATCAAAGACAAGGAGGACACTAAGAGCAGCGGTGGGGAGAGGCGTACTTTCACCCTAGGGTTGCGCGTCGAGAAGCTTGATTTCAACAGCGACACCGACTCTCTTCGAGTCTCCGGAACGATAGAGGATGGTCCCGAGGACGCGGTCGCATTAGGCTCCCATCACACGCTGAACGTGGATGCAGGCAGCGTCATAGGAATAAAGAAAAGCGAGTGGAGCAGGGCATTACTGGACCTGCTCAAGAACGCGGAGAAGTCCAGCTGGAGGCCGAAGGTCCTCGTCGTGGCTGTGGACGAGGGAGAGGCCACAATCGGCCTGCTGCGGGACTCCATCATACAGTACTCCGAGATTTCCAGAAACATCGGCGGGAAATACGACCTGAAGGGCAGGGCAGAGAGGAAGAAGGATTTTTATTCAGAACTTGCCTCGATGGTAGGGAACATCGCAGGCAAGGAGAACGTCTCGAGGATAATCCTTGCCGGAGCAGGCTTTGAGAAAGACAGCTTCTTCGACTACCTCAAGGATTCCGACAAGAACCTAGCAGGCAAATGCGTGATAGAGAACACGGGCTCCTCGGGCAGGAACGCCATAAACGAAACCATAAAGAGACCTACCTTAAAGACAACCGTCGAGGAGGCGAACTCCGCGGTCGACGTAAAGCTCGTGGACGAGCTATTGACGAACATAAGCAAGGACTCGGGTCTTGCAGTATACGGCCTCCCTGATGTCGAGGCTGCAGTCAACACAGGAGCCGCTGGAACACTCCTCCTGACCGACGCAATCTTCCTGAGGGAGAGGAAGAAGCTTGAGGGACTCATGAAGAACGTCGAGAAAAACAGGGGTATCGTCCACATAATCAACAAGGAAGGCGAAGCAGGGAAGCAACTGGAGTCGATAGGCGGCGTCGCAGCGCTCTTAAGGTACAAGCTAAAATACTAGCGTTTCTTCTTCTTGACGTCTAGGTCGCGAGCCCAGACCGCCGAAGCGTCATAGGTTTCGACGTAGTGCTCGAAGCGCGGGTCGTCCTTGTCAATCTTTCCCGGATTCTCGATAGTGTCGGCGAGTATCTCATCCATCTCAGCGCGCTTGTTCATGCGGTCCACGTGCTTTGAAGCCCCCTTGCTTATCATCTTCCGGCAGGTGTAGCACACCGCCTCTGCTGGATTGTACAATGGCTTACCGCATCTTCCGCAATTTTTCATCAAAGTAATTATTCTAGCCGGAGGTATAAAAGATAAGGATATGAAGGTTGCGGAGAGCGTTTGTCCGGTTTGCCTAAGGAAAGTGAATGCGAGGCTTGTCGAGGAGGCGGGGGGAATTTTCATGGAAAAATCCTGCGTCGAACACGGCTTCTTCAGGACGCTGTACTGGGGCGACGCAAACTCTTACGGGCGGTTCATAAAACGGGAGTATGACGGGGTAAAGACTGCCCTACCAGAGACTAGGTTGGTGGAGGGTTGCCCGTTCGACTGCGGCCTTTGCGGAAAACACGAAAGCCAGACGGTTTTGGCTGTGATTGACGTCACCGAAAGGTGCAACCTCAAGTGCCCGGTCTGCTTCGCTGACGCCGGAAAAGGCGCGGACTTGAGTTTCCAGGAGATTGAAGGAATCCTCCGTGGGCTCAGAGCGGTGAAGCCGGTTCCCGTAGTCGCGGTGCAATTTTCAGGCGGGGAGCCGACGCTGCGAGACGACCTCCCTGAGATTGTGTACCTTGCAAAAAGGAAACTGGGCTTCATACACCCTGAAGTCAACACCAACGGCATCAGGATTGCCTCAGACATCGAGTACCTGAAGAGACTCGTTGACGCCGGAGTGAAGGTCATATACCTTTCCTTCGACGGAATCGACGATCGGGTGTACGAGAAACTGCGCGGAAGACCACTCCTCGACGTGAAGGAGAATGCAGTGGAAAACTGCAGGAAGCTTGGCTTCAGCAAGGTAGTACTGTCCGTCACCCTGGCAGCAGGGATAAACGACAGTCAAGTCGGGGCCATAATCGACTACGCCGTCAGAAACAGCGACGTCGTCAGGGGCGTTAACTTCCAGCCAGTCTCCTTCTCAGGCAGAAACGTCCTGAACAGCTCCGAAAACAGGATTACGACGCCGGAATTCATGAAGCTCGCCGAGGAACAGACGAACGGCAGGATAAAGGCCTGCGAATTCCGCCCAGTGTCCTCGACAGTACCACTCCTGAAGTTCATAGAACACTACACGGGAGTCCCGAGGATAATCTTCTCAGCCCACCCCTGCTGCGGCGTAGGGACATACCTGTTCCTCGACAAGAAAGGATACAAGACGCTCGACAACATCATAAACCTCGACTCACTCGAAAGACTATTGGAAAAGGCGGTCGCTGAAGTCGAAGAGAAAAAACCAAAAGGATTACTCAAGGAACTGTGGAAAATCAAGTACGGCCTACAGATACTGCTGAAGACCGCACCGTCAATCCGCAACAAAGAGACAAGAGACCTCGTCCTGAAGGTGCTAACCCAACGCTCCTCCAAACCCATAGTCCACTACGCACACAAAAACACCCTGCTCATAGGATGCATGCACTTCATGGACGCTGAAAACTTCGACCTAGAGCGAGTTAGGAAGTGCATAATACACTACGCCACGAAAGACGGCAGGAGAATACCATTCTGTAGCTACAACACGATACACAGGACTAAAGACGGTCAATCAAAGCAGCAGCCATCAAAGGCAGATTGATTGTAGCATCACCCTCTATAGTAACGTACTTAGCCTTCTCCTTAACCTTACCCCAAGAAACGGCCTCCCTAATCCTCGCACCGCTTAGGCTACCATCCCACTCGGGCGCGGAAGTCAGGTACACAACCTTATCCAAGCCGTCCTTAAACTGGTTCCACCAGAGGGTATGATGCTTGGATATCCCGCCGCCAATCATCAAGGCGCCCGACTTCTTCGCCTTGAATACGATGTCGGCAAGCTTGTCCTCATCCTTGAACGGATTCAACTTGAAGTCCCGGTGCTGCTGGCTGAAGAAATACAGCTGGCTGCCGAACGCGCCGTCCAATATGCCAGGCACTATCACAGGAATCTGGTTCTTCGAAGCCCAATAAAGAATACTGTTCTTGTCCTTCAACCGCCTGCCAAACTCCCAGACGAGCTCGAAACCGGAAACCTCACGAACACCCTTATCGTAAAGCTCCTGCAAAACAGGCTGCATCCTCTCCTCCAGAATAATGCCGTAACACTCATTCGGGATGAGAATATTCCCAAGCCGGTTCACACCCTTCTTGTGCAAAACATTATCATCAAGCATGAAGTCGCCGTGATAATAATTACGCCAGACCCTCGCAAGGTCGTGGTCGAGAGTACCGCACGTCGTAACAACAACCTGAAACAAATTACGCTTAAGAAGCTCCGCGATAACGCCCCTCGTGCCAGTCGAGACGATGCACGCAGGAAAACTCAAAAAATTAACTGAATCCTCATCCTTCACCATGTCCGCGAGAATGTCAACGCCCACGGAAAGCTTCTTAGCAGTAAACCCGCCGGAGTCGCCCATCTGCGAAACCAAATCCGCAGCGGAAAGACCCGCACCCAACCTAAAATCCCTGACCGGGACGCCCTTGAAAGCCATAAGGAAATAAGAAATGGAAAAACGCGCTTAAAAAGACAAAACTACTTTTTCAAGCCCCGGTAAAGCATGAACGAAAGCACGTCGCTGGAAAGACCGTAAAAACCCTGCAAAACCGAAACGACCGCAAGAACAGCATAAGCCAAAACAGGCTCATTAACCTGGGAAAAAACAAACTGGAGCAGATACAAAGGCAACAAAGGAACCAAAAAGACGATAGAGAGAGCCATGTTAGCGTAGAAAATCGAAAACACCCTACCAGAAGAAATCTCCCAAGACCGCCTCAAAGAATCCAACACCCCCAAATCCTCAAAAACAACAAGCAAACTCGAAAAATACAAACGCAACGAAACATGAACCAAAACCACGATAGACAAACCAACAGCCACCGCAACAAGACCAGCACCCAAAACCCAGTTAAACTGCATAACCAAAAAAGAAACACCAACAACCGCCACAGCAAAAACCACCAGCAAACCCGCAATAACAAGCGACGCGACACCCAACAAAAACAGATTCACCAGATACTTGGGAACAACCCTGAAAGCCCCGTCCAGACTACCAACCTTCAAAAAACACAAAACAACACCACCCAAAACAAAAGAAACCAACACAAAAAACAGACTAAACAACACGCCCGCCAAATCCAAACCAGAAAACAAAACATTCACGAAAGAAAAAACAGCCAAAACCAAAACCAACAAAAGAAAACCCCGACTCCTCAAACAGAAACCCAGAGTATCCTTAACACCATCCAAAACGAAACCCATAAAACAATATTAGAGAACAAAATAAAAAGAGGGTAATTTGGGTGGATTGGTGTGCGGCAACTGCGACAAGGAGAAGTTGTGCAAAACGGACTTTTTAGGCAAGGTTCGTCGGAGTCATGGAGTTTGCGTGCAATGGTTTTTTCCGGGGTCTTTTGAGGGTTTTTTATAGGTGGGCTTCGATATTTTATTATGGCAGGTAAGGAGGGTTTGCAGAATATTCTTAGTGTCGTTGTTGTCGTCGCTTTTGTCGTGGCTTTAGCCTACTTTGCCTTGAGGAGCGGTTCTGGGCCGGAATCTTCGACGACTACCTTGGCTGCTCCGCCGTCTACGAAGCCTCCTTTGCAGACTACTTTAACCACTGAGACTACTGTGGTGACTCTTCCCTTGGACGTGCAGAAGTTTAGGGGCGCGGTGGGCGAGGGCAATCTTTCAGGATGCTCTGGGATAGAGGACCAGCGGCTTAGGGAGACGTGCGTCAGGGACGTCGCGATTAAGACGAATAATTCGCAGTTGTGCAGGGAGCTTACGATGAACGACCTTGCGGACATCTGCTATTACAAGCTTGCCGTCAATTTGAAGGACAATTCCATGTGCGGCAGCATATTGAACGAGAAGATAGCGCAGTCCTGCATTACGAAGACGGGCGGCTGATTTTACTGTTGTGTTGTTTCTTCTGTGTTCGTGCCTTTCAGCTCGGATAGTATGAATTTCGGGTCCTGGTGGTATCTTTGGAAGAAGTTGATTACGTCGGTGTTGTCTCGTATTCCTTTGGCTAGCATGTATTGGAGTACTTTTTCGCGTATGAGTAGTTCGGTGTTGAGGCGTTTTTTGGTTATTCCGCATTTGGTGGCTATTTTTTCAAGCAGTATTATGGGGTAGTCTGTTCTTTTGATTGTGTCTGTGTTCATGTCGTAGGTGTATATGTCGCCGAGCTGCACTACGTCTCTTTCGACGCCGGATATTTCAGCGACTTCGGTCACTCTCCGTATCATGCCTTTCCTGCGGTCGAATATGCGGTTCATCACGACGATTAGGTTGAGTAATGGTATCATGCGGATGGGTACGTTCATTGGTTCGCTCATGAGTCTTAGGGTGGTTTCGCGGGCGTTGTTGGCGTGGAGCGTGCACATGCTTCCGTCGAGGCCGATGTCCATGGCGACGAATAGCGTTTCGGCTTCGTCGCCCCTGACTTCCCCGACTATGACCCGGTCTGGCCTCATTCTCA
>JAPKXP010000017.1 GCA_026394745.1 Candidatus Altarchaeota archaeon | reverse complement strand
ATACACCTTATCCAAAAGGAATAACTATCTATTTGAAAGCCAGTATAAATCCGTTTTTTTGACGCTTAGGACAAGCCTAAATCCGTAATCTGCTTTATGGTCTCTTGTGTGTCTCTAGGGTCTAGTTTTTGTATCGCAAGCTGGTCGTGGAGCAGTATGTAGTCGCCTTCCTTAAGCCCCCTCAGCAGGGAGGCGTCTACTGTCCTGGCTACTCCGTTCACATGCACTTTCGCGTTTTTCCCTTTCACTCCGACTACTTTAAGCGGTTCGGCAAGGCACATTTTTTAGTGTACTGAGCATGTTATGCATGGGTCGTAGGCGCGGACCAGCATGTCAAGCAGCTTACGGCGTTTTTCGGTTGTAAGGCTTTTCGAGTTCTTCAGCACGTCTTCTGCGTCGGACTCGATGTTGGAAAGGTTCTGTACTGTCGGCGTTATTATGTCGCAGTAACTTATGGTTCCTTTCCTGTCGACCTTGTAGGTGTAATACAGCGTGCCCCTCGGCGCCTCCACAGCACCAACGCCATCTCCTTCGACTGGCTTCACGTCCTGCTTGTAGTCTGAGATTCCTTCGTCGAGTATGTGGTCTATGAGCTTTACGCCCTCCTCAAGGAAGTGGAGTATCTCAACCGCCTGCGCCAGGTTGTTCAGGTAGCTGTTTCCGTTCGGGAACTTTATGTCGTTCTTTACTATAGCATCCTGCGTTAGCGGATTCAAGTACCCCTGATGCAGGTTCACTCTCGCGAGCGCGCCGACCATAAACGATCTCTTGTGGTGGCGCCCGAACTTTGCCGTGCTGTATGGCTTCACTATCTCGTCTATGTGCTCCCTGTAGTCTTTTATCTCAAAGACTTCTCCGCTCGTTGATGCCATGAGCCCGCCGTAGAATCCGTACTTGCTGTCCGCCTGTATGGACAGGAATTCATTGTCCTTCTCCAGCGTAGGATACTTGAAGCCTGCGAACAAGTCTATGACCTTTCCCCCGTTGTCTAAGCTCAGTTCCAAGTCGTCCTTCAGCTTCTCCATCTCCTTTACGCCAGGGAGCTTGCTGAATCCGCCGACCATCGGCGTTATCGGGTGAACCGGCCTTCCGCCGACTACTTCCACGATTTTGTCGCCTACGTTCTTCAAGTCCAATGCGAGCTTGAACTTCTCTGGGTCGGACTCTGCAAGGCTTAGCGCGGAATCCACCTTCAAGTAGTCAGGCAGGACTAGGAAAAACAGGTGCAGGGCGTGGCTTTGAAGCATCTGGCCTGCGAGCATCAGCTTTCGGAAGTTCCTTGTGGTCTCGCTAGGTTCGACGCCGAACGCGTACTCCAAGGCCTTTATCGTCGCCATGCAGTGCGCCGTAGGGCAGACACCGCAAATCCTCTGCGGGATGAAAACGCCGTCCGTATAATTCCTGCCTACTAGTATGTCCTCAAACAGCCGCTCGCCCTCGTGCACGTTAAGCTCTGCGGTATTCTCGGTGAAGTCAATCTCCAGGCTCCCGTGCCCTTCAATCTTCGCTATGTAATGCGGCACCGCAGACTTCATTTTCTACTGTATCTTTTCTTGTATTCTCCTGTCTCGCTTAAAAACATCTGGATTAGGAGTCGCGTGGACTCTCCGTCTTGAATCTCGTCCAGCCTCTCGACCATCCTGTCGAAGTTGGCGTCCTTCACCAGGCCGTAGCATCCGACGCACAATTTGCCCCGCGAAGTGCAGAATGCGCTGCAGCCCCCCTTCGTTATCGGCCCCAGGCACGGCTCGTCATTGGCGAGGAAGCAGCGGTTGTCGTTCACCTTGCACTCCAGGCACACCGGGTTGTTGCGCTGCTCCGGCGTCTTACCGAGCAGGAGCGACGTTAACACTCTCTCAATCTCCTTCTTGTCTACCGGGCATCCTGAAAGGTGGTAGTCGACCTTGACGTAGGCGTCAATCGGCCTGGCTTCGGTGCCCTGCGGTTTGTACCACGGCGGATAAATCCTCTTGTATATCTCCCCTCTTTCCCTGTCCTCGACTATCGCGGGGACTCCCCCAAGGCACGCGCACGAGCCGAGCGCGACGAGGAACTTGCTTTTGTCGCGTATCTCCTTCAGGAGCGCTCTCTCCTCGGCGCTCACCGGAGTGCCCTCGATGAAAGAGATTTCGAACGGTCCTGGCTTGTTGACTTCCTTCGCAAGCCGCCAGTTGACTATGTCGGCGTCCCCAAGCAGGTCGACAAGCTTTTCTTTAAGGTTCAGGAACTCGAGCTCGCAGCCTTCACAGTCGGTTAGGTCGAATACCGCAATCCGTGGCCTGTCAA
>JAPKXP010000044.1 GCA_026394745.1 Candidatus Altarchaeota archaeon | reverse complement strand
TGCCCTTCAATGCCTGGTCTATGTCTTCTATTATGTCGTCTATGTTTTCCAATCCTATCGAGAGCCGCACCAGGTCCGGCGTTATGCCGCCTTCCAAAAGCGCTTTCTCCGAGAGCTGGCTGTGCGAAGTGCTCGCTGGATGGAGTGCGAGGCTTTTCGCGTCTCCGACGTTCGCAAGGTGCGAGAATAACTTCAGCTTTTCTATGAATTTCTCGCCTGCCAATCGTCCGCCTTTTACTCCGAACACCACTACTCCGCCGTATCCCTTCTTCAGGTATTTTTTGGCGTTATGGTGTGTGGGGTGCGTGTCGAGTCCGGGGTACCTGACCCAGCCTACTTTCTTGTGGGCTGAAAGGTGTTCCGCGACTTTAACTGCATTCTCGCAGTGCCTCTGCATCCTGACGTGCAAGCTCTCTAGCCCCTGCAGGAATATCCATGAGTTGTCCGGGCTTATGCACCCGCCCAGGTTTCTGAGCGGTACGAGCCTCATCCTGAGTATGTAGGCTAGCGGCGTGAGCGGGCCGAGGTCGAACGCATACCGTAGGTTGTGGTAGCTTGCGTCGGGCTCCGTGAGGAGCGGGTGTTTTTTAGACTTGCTCCAGTCGAATTTTCCTGAGTCCACTACCGCTCCGCCGATTGCGGTTCCGTGGCCGCCAATCCATTTTGTAAGGGAGTGCGCTATTATGTCTGCGCCGTGTTCTATTGGCCGTAGCAGGTATGGCGTCGTGAACGTGCTGTCGATTATGTAGGGTAGTCCGTTGTCGTGCGCTATTTCAGCGATTGCCTTGAAGTCCGGGACGTTCAATGCCGGGTTTCCGAGCGTCTCTGTGTAGACTGCCTTTGTCTTGTCGTTTATCGCCTTCTTTACGTTGTCCGGGTCTGTTGGGTCGAAGAACGTTGTCTTTATCCCAAGGTCGGGGAGTATGTTGTTGAATTGAGTGAACGTTCCGCCGTACAGGTCGTTGGCTGAGGCTATTTCGTCGCCGACTCTAGCCAGGTTTATTATGCTGTAGAATATTGCCGTCGTTCCTGACGAGACTGCAAGTCCGCCTACTCCGCCTTCAAGCTCTGCGAGCCTTTTCTCGAGCACGTCTGTTGTCGGGTTCATGAGGCGGGTGTATATGTTTCCGAGTTCTTTTAGGCTGAACAGGTTTGCGGCGTGCTTCGTGTCTTTGAAGACGTAGCTGCTTGTCCTGTAGACTGGCACTGCCCTTGAGAGGGTTGTCGGGTCTGGTGTTTGTCCTGCGTGGAGCGCCTTGGTTTCGATTTTTTGATTTTGCGTCATTTTGTTTTTACCTCAAAAAGTTGTATTAACAATCGTTAATTCTAATATAAATACTTATCGGTTTTCTTAATGCAGAATAGCATAAAATATTCTGTAAAGACTCAAAAACGGCGTAAACCGAAGCAAAAGGAAGACGTTAAATAAAGCCGAAACAAAATATCAAACATGAAAAACAAGCTAGCCCCCCTAGCAGCACTCCTAATCCTCATGACAACAGTAATCGCATGCCCGCCGTCAACAACAGAATTCCTGTACGTGAAGGAAGTGAAGTCTAGCTCAGACGCCATGAACTTCATAGACACGGACATGAACGTGCACAACGAAAGCAGATACGGCAGCAAAATGGGCTTACTCCCTTGGATGACGATAAACAACACAAAAAACGACTCTTTGTTCAGAGTAGTGTTGACTGAAGGCGCAAACGAGACAATACTATTCGAAGACGAGATTTCTAAGATAAAAAGGAGCGGCTACCACTACGGAAGAAACGAGACATACGATTACTATGAATTCCCGGAACAAGAATTCTACGAGAAGATCAGGAGTATGAGCCAGAACATGAGCGATTTCGATGGAGGAACACTCTTTATAAAGCTCGACAATGAGACCCTGAGGGAATACGTTATCGGATACGAACCGGTCCACATATACGACTGCAGCTACATGTACGCAAGTGAGCAGGATTACGTTATTCTGGCAGGCGCGTTGATTGCAGTTGCGGCAGTAGCAATAGTTATTGCAGTACTGGCACTCAAGGCTAGAAAGAAGTGATATTACGCCTTGGGCAGCACGTGCAGCATCACGTAAAGCAAAAGCACTCCTGCGAGAAGCGCGGCGACCTGCTGAACCATCTTGGACTGCTTGGTCTCCTTGTGCAATTCAGGAATCAAGTCCGCAGTAGCAATGTAGATGAATCCGCCAGCAGCTATCGCGACGACGTACGGAATCCAGGATTCGATACGCGAGAAGGCGTAATAGCCGACTAGCGCGCCTAGCACCGAAGTCAACGCCGAAAGGAAGTTGTACGTCAACGCCTTGCGCGCGGTCATCCCCGAGTGGATGAGAACCGAAAAATCCCCGAACTCCTGCGGGATTTCGTGCAACGCCATCGCTACTGTGGTAACAACACCGAGCGGGAGGCTGGTGAGGTAGGCTGCGGCTATCACGACGCCGTCTATGAAATTGTGGACTCCGTCGCCAACCAGATTAAGGTAGGCTGCCGGCTTAATCATCTCGCACTCCTCCTTTCCGCAGTGGTGCCAGTGGATAAACTTCTCCACCAGGAAGAATAGTAGGATTCCTACCAGGACCATCTGCATTGAGACAACACCAATCTCGTTCAATGATTCCGGTATCATGTCAAGCAGTCCCACCGCAAGAAGCGAGCCGGAAGCGAAAGCGACAAAAAGCAGGAGAAACTCGTTTAAAGTGTCGCGCTTCAAAGCCAGGCTGATAGCCCCTACAAAGGACAGTAGACTTATGAAGACGACGCTTACTATTATCTCGAATAGTGCCATAGTTACCTAAATGTTATTAATATTTAAATGTTTTTTAATAATTTAATACAATAACAGCCGAAATTTTATTAAAAATGAGCGTCATAAGCGTTTCGCTGGGCGTAGGCGACGAAAGAGAGCTTGACAAACTGGTCGAACAGGGCGGCTTTAAAGGCAGGTCTGACGCGGTTAGGACCGCGATAAAGCTCCTGTCGCGCGAACACAGGCAACACAAGGAGCTGTCAGGCAAGATGGCAGGCGCCCTTGTGCTGATACACGACGAAAAACACGAG
>JAPKXP010000060.1 GCA_026394745.1 Candidatus Altarchaeota archaeon | reverse complement strand
CAGAGTACTGTAAGGCACAGCCACGGGTTAATCTCTGACGTCCCTAAGAGTCCATACCTGACCCCTTGGACTCCATAAGTGAGCGGATCCATGTAACTCACCATTTTAAGCCAGCCTGGCAGGTTCGTCAACGGGAACACGGCTCCAGACAGCCCGAAAATCGGGAATATCACGAAGTTCATTATAAGCTGGAACCCGTGCATGTCCTCCATCCTAGAGGCGAACGCTATCCCCAAAGCAGTGAACGATAGTCCTATGAGCGTCATGAATCCGACCGCGATTATGAACCCTTTCACGCTGAACGAAAGCCCTATCCCGACGACCATGGCTATGACTAGCGTCAGCAGGCCTTGTATGACCGACGTCGTCGCACCGCCAAGCGTCTGCCCCAGCATTATCTCGACTCGCGATATCGGCGCGACGAGCGTCTCCTTCAGGAAACCGAACTGCTTGTCCCATATGACCTGTATGCCGGAGAACATTGCCGTGAAAAGAACGCTCATGCAGACCACTCCCGGCACTATGAACCCGATGTAATCCGTCGAAATCGAGCTGGTTCCGGACATCCGTCCCATCCTCAGCCTGCGTATCATGCGCATCCTGTCTTTCGTGCCTGCCTCCTCAGCCCTGATCGTCTTGCCAGTGAAAGTCAGGAAGACGTCCTCAAGCGTCGGCTTGTGAATCTTTATCGATTTTACTGTAAGCCCTTCCTTGCAGGTCAGGCCGATTATCTCGGCGACGTTCTTTTCCGCGTCCACGACGTTCATCGTGAGGAATCCGTCGTGCTGCGTTGCGGACTTGAACCACGGCATCTTATCTGCGATGGCCTTGATTTTGTCCGCGTCGGGAGTTTCGAAGGTTATCATGTCGCCGCCAATCCTGTCCTTCAGGTTCTGCGACTTGTCTACCGCGATTATCTTCCCCGAGTCTATTATCGCGACCCTGTTGCAGAGCCGGTCCGCCTCCTCCATGTAGTGCGTGGTTAATATTATCGTCGTCTCCTTCTTGCCGGAAAGCTGTTGTATGTACTCCCAGATGCGGTTCCTCGTCTGCGGGTCCAGGCCGAGCGTCGGCTCGTCCAGGAAAAGGACTTTAGGCTCGTGCAGGAGTCCTCTGGCAATCTCAAGCCGCCTCCTCATTCCCCCCGAGAACGTCTTCACGAGGTCGTCTTTCCTGTCGTACAACTCAACCAGCTTCAGGAGCTCCTCAATCTTCTTTTTGCGGACGTCCTTAGGAATCTTGTAGAGCCTGCCGTGGAAGTCCATGTTCTCCTCCGCAGTCAACTCCTCGTCGAGGCTCTGATCCTGGAAGACTATGCCGATGGACTTTCTGACGTCGTCCCTCTGGGTCCTGATGTTGAATCCGTTAACGTAAGCTTCGCCTGAAGTCGGCTCGAGGAGCGTCGCAAGCATTGACAGGGTCGTCGTTTTTCCCGCGCCGTTAGGACCCAGGAATCCGAATACCTCACCCTCCTCGACGCTGAAGCTTATGCCGTCAACAGCCTTGAAGCCGTCGAATTCCTTGGAAAGGTTGCGTATCGAAACGACGTCCATTGCAGAAGATATGGTACTTTATGCAATTTAAGCCCAAGTTCTTCAGGAGATTATTCCTTGCCCCATATGCGGGTGTTGAGGTTCAGGTCGTCGATAATCTCGACTATGAACTTGAGGTCGTTGTAGTACTGCTCCACCTGGCTGTAGTCCACTATGGACCTGAACAGGCGCGGCTCGAACAAGTTCCTGCCTTCGGGTATTGCGACCATGAGTTTGTTCTCGATGAAAGACAAGTAGACGTTCCTCTTCGTCCTGTTCTTGAAGTCCACAATCCTCCTCATCAGGCTCGTCGATAAAACGTACCTTGCTTCAATCTGGTCGTCGCCGTACACGACAAAAATCTTCTCGAACTCGGGATCCTCCATCTTGACGAGCGGGGGCCTTCCGATGTTCTTGGACTGGAGGAAGGAGCCTATCATATTCCCTAAAAGTTTTTCTGCGGTGTCAGGCAAAACGAGCGTCTGAGTCCTGAAGTTCTTGTTGAAGTCCGCTATGAAGAAGACGCCCTTGAATATCGTAACGTATTGCGTGTGGCGGTGGCCTTTGCTGTCCCTGTACTCCCGCTTCTCCTGTGCGTGCACTTCGGAGAATTCTATCTTCGTCTTGCCGACGGTGCCGTATATGTAGTCTTCGGAGCTGTAGGAGTCCACATGAGTAAGGAAAATCTTGCTTTTACCGAAGTCGGCGAGGGATACGCCTCGTTTCTCGTCGAAAGACAGGCCTTCGTCTATGAACTTGACTATCTTGGGCATGACCTGCACCTTAAAGCCTTTGACGTAGCCGCTCTTCGCGTGGTTGAGGCTGACAATCCAGGCGATGAGCAGGAACATAGGCGCCATAATCACGCAGCAAGGCAGGCAGGGGTTGGTGGTGTAAGCCATGAGAATTAACACCACTGCCAAAACCACCCCGACGACGAATACGACTCCCGTATAGCCAATCATCGTGAGGAGGGTCTTCTTCCTCTTGCCGTCAAGCTCCTTCAGGTCGCTTAGAAGCTGCTCTTCGTAATACTTCTTCAGTTCCTCAACTGTTTTCATCGTTTACTTTACTTAGCTAGGGTTTTGCCTACGTCAATGGCGCCCTTCTCGCCGGAGGCTGCTTCAAAAAATATCTTCCTCCTGAAACCAAGAACTGCCGCGACTATGCTGGTAGGTAGCATCTCGACCGCGTTGTTGTAGTCGAGCACCATTGCGTTGTAAGCCCTCCTTGCCGCGGAAATCTGCTCCTCCACCTCAGTCAGGGAGGCCTGCAGGTGCAGGAAGTTTTCGTTGGCCTTAAGCTGGGGGTAATTCTCGACTGAAACCATGAGAGTCTTCAAAAAGCCTGTAATCTGGTTGTCCAAGTCTATCTTCTCTTCGCTTGATGCAGTAGGTGAAATCGCCTTCGACCTAAGCTCAGTGACCTTGGTGAACACGTCCTTCTCGTGCTTCATGTAGCCTTTCACAGTCTCGACCAGGTTTGGAATTAGGTCGTACCTCTTCTTCAACAGCACGTCAATGCTCGCGAAAGTGTTCTCAACCCGGTTCCTCTTGGAAATCAGGCTGTTGTACAAAAGGACGACGAAGATTACCGGAAAAAGCAGGATAACGGCGATTACGACGAGAACAACCAGCAGGAAAGTCCCCAACACCTCTATCATAACTATTAATTTCACGGGCGGATATTTAAACGCGGTTCAGACCTTTTAATCGCGCAATCCAAATATCTACCTGTCATGCCTGCATTCTCCCGCAGCAGCCGAAAGAAACCGGAAAAAAAGATTTTTAGGGGTAGTGGCAGCGCTAAACGACAATCTAAGGTCGGAATCAAATCCCGTAGCGCACGGGGAACCGATAACGCAGCACCGAAGGAATCTAAGGCAAGGTCCGGTTCACTCCCCACGAAGATAAAAAACGCCGAAAAGACTTTAAAAGACAGCGAGTTCCGCTTCAGAGGGCTGGTAGACAACATGAGCAGCGGGGTCGTAGTCTACAAGGTTTTCGGCAACGGACGCGACTTCATATTCAAAGACTTCAACAAGGCTGCTGAGAGAATAGAGGGCATACGAAAGGAAGACGTCCTTGGGAAAAGCGTTCTGAAAGTCTTCCCTGGCGTCAGGAAGTTCGGGCTCTTAGACGTTTTCAAGCGAGTCTGGAAGACAGGAAAGCCAGAGCATCATCCCGTGTCCATGTACTCGGACAATAGGATTGTCGGCTGGAGGAACAACTACGTCTACCGGCTGCACTCCAGCGAGATTGTCGCAGTATACGACGACGTCACAAAACAGAAGCAGGCGGAAATCGAGCTTAAGGAGAGCGAGGAGAACTACCGCAATATGTTCGAAAACATGAAGAAAGCGGAGAACGCCAGCCTAGAATCCCAGGAGCGTTTCAGGACGCTTTTCGACAACGCCAGCGACGCCATGTTCATACACGACATGCAAGGCCGTTTCCTGGAGGTCAATCAGGTCGCCTGCCAGCGCCTCGGATACGCCAGGGACGAGCTCTTGAAGATGAGTACAAAGGACATAGAATCCCTAGAGTTCGTCGGCCTAGTCCCTGAAAGGCTTAATACTATCCGGAAGAAAGGCAATCTAATCTTCGAGACAACTCACATAGCAAAGAACGGAACGAGAATACCCATAGAACTCAGCTCAAAGGTGATAAATTTCAGCGGCAAGCCCGCTGTATTAAGCATAGCCCGCGACATCACCGAAAGAAAAAAGGCGGAGGAGGCTCTCCGCGAGTCTGAAAACAAGTACCGTATCCTAGTGGACAACGCGCCAGCAGGCGTCTACAAGACCAAAATCACCGGCGAATTCATATTCGCCAACCAGGCTTTGGCTAACATGCTGGAGTACGACTCGCCAAAGGAAATGATGTCACAAAACGCCACAAGCTTTTACCAGACTCCAGAAGACCGGAATAAGCTCGTAAAGACGCTTCAGGAACATGGCAGAATAACCAGCTTCGACGCCAAACTGCGCACGAAATCCGGCAAATACAAGGATATTATGATAAGCGCCGTCCTTGAAGGCGACGAGATTTCAGGGATGATGCGCGACATGACGGAACGTAAGAAAGCTGAGCAGGCCCTTCAGGACAGTGAAGCAAGGCTTAGGACCATATTCGAGGGCGCTCCGATAGGGATTGCGGTCATAGACATGGACGGCCACATACTGGTCACCAACCCCGTCCTACAGAACATGTTCGGGTACGACACAAAGGAGCTGCACAAAAAGCTCATGAGGGAACTTACGCACCCAGACGACTTAGTCGTAAGCCAGGAGCTAAGCGAGGAACTGCTCAGCGGAAAGCGCGACAGCTACAACATGGACCGGAGGTACATCAAGAAGGACGGCACGATAGTCTGGGGCCGTCTTGTCGTATCTCTTGCAAGAGACGAGAAAGGAGATCCTTTGTTCTCCATTGGAATGGTAGAAGACATCACCGAGCAGAAGAAGACTGAGGAGGCGCTCCGTGCATCAAAAGAGTTCCTTGGCAAGATAATAGACACCATTGGTGACCCAGTTTTCGTTAAGGACTGGCAGCACCGGTGGGTCCTGTTAAACGACGCATACTGCACGTTCATGGGATACGGCAAGGAGCAGTTGAT
>JAPKXP010000103.1 GCA_026394745.1 Candidatus Altarchaeota archaeon | reverse complement strand
GTTGTACAACTTCCGTTCGAGATACATTTTGCATAGGTTGCCGTGGATGTCTGGTATGTCGGCTCCTATCGACGATGCCTTCTCGTATTCCGCCAGCGCCTTGTCCACGTATCCGTCGTTGAAGTATGATGACCCCCTCCTCGTGTGGTAGGTTGCGATGATGGCCCTTGTCATGTAATCCTTGTTGATTCCTTCGTTGTCAAAGCCGGTGGTGTCATACTCCTTCCAGTAGTCTTTCTTTGGGAGGCTTATGTTTTGCTCCATGACGTGGTAAAGCAGGCCGGCTTGCTCTATATTGTATCCTGGCATGTTGTTCATGTTTCTCTTTGACGTGTAGTAGACTGGCCTCCCGCTTTTTATCATTTCGTACTCTACTTTGTCCTGCCTCTCGTTGTGTTCCTCTTCTGGCAGCCACGGGTAGTCGACTCCGTAAAAGTCCGTGCTAAGGAATCCATTCATGTCGTACATCGCGACGTCTGGCCTCGCCTTCTCGACGACTAGCAGGTACCTGAGGATTAGCACTTCGTTGTCCCCTTCAGCGAATATGACCGAGCTGTTTTCCACGGTCTTTAGGAGGTCCATCCCGTAGTAGTATGCAATCCTGTTGGAGCTCTGGTCGTTCAGCCCGTAGTTTGCGGCAAGCGGTATGACTGCTAGCAGGGCGACGAACGCGACGCAGGCGTAAGCCCTCGTCTTGGAGTCCTTAATCCTCTTTTCGATTTTCTGGAGGACGTTTTTTATGCCGTATCCGGCCCAAACGCCGAATATCACATAGCTTGGCGCGCCGAAGGCGGTATTCTGGAATGAAACGACGTTCAGGAACATGGTGTAGAACGAGTCAAGAAGCACGACAAGCACGGAGAACCGCATGAACGCGTTTTTTTCCATTGAAAATAGTCCGATAAGGACCATCACTCCTGAAACGGAGAATTGTTTTGCGTAAAGCCACAGCAGCTCAAAAAACCTGGAGGTGCTTCCCGCAGCGTCGAGGACGAAGGTGTGCGTGCGCCTGTGAACGTAGGCTGTCACGTGAATGAGGAATCTTTCAAGTGTTTCCGGGTCGCCCCAGTTGTGTTCCGGCTTCATTCTCGCCCTGATGGGAAGGTAGAGGTAAAAGCACAGTCCTGCAACACTGAGCAGTATCGCGTTCCGGACGGTTTCCATTTTCAGGGATTTTTTGTTTGTCCTCCATGCCAGGTATATGAAGGCCGGTAGTAGGACGGCGATTGAAATGTGGTTTGTCAGAGACAGCCCGTATATGAAGGCGAGGTAGTACAGACACTTCTCCTGTTTCGTCTTAATCCACAATACGGCTAGGTAGACTAGGACAGAGAAGACTAGCGCGTTAAGGCAGTAGGATTTTCCAAGGGCATTCTGGTTCCAGAGTGTGTAGGAGAATGCGAGCATCAGGGACGCTCCGGCCCCTGAAAACCTCGATTTCGTCAGGAGCACTACAGTATGGTACAATACCGCTGCCGTTAGCGCAGTGAAGATGGCGTTCATCAGGTTTATCCTGAAAGCCACGTTCCCGTACGGTATGAGGGTGAAAATCTTCCCGAGTATCGTGTAGATTGGGAATCCTGCGGGGTGCGGTATCCCCAATGTGTAGGCTGCTGTTATGAAGTCTCCGCTGTCGCCGGCGTATATCCCGGGGCTTAGCGTCGCATAGTAGACTATTAGCGAGGCTGCGAAAATGCCGATAGAATAAGCGAAGTCCTTACGCTCCATGTTGGTAAATATGATGAAGACGCGTTTAATAGAAGATTGTTCGGCTGGAGTTTTATCTCCGCTCTCTCTTGCGGGTGAATATAGTCTTTCCGGATTTAATCTTGTCTATGTCGTGCGGGGTCCTGGCCTTCTCGCCGCTGTGGAATTTAACGTTCACCAGGTCGGCCAGCTCTTCGCTGCCGTAGTTCATTTCGTTGACTTTAATGTACTTTAGTTCGCTGTAGCTCCACAGGCGTTCCGACATACCAAGAAATTAATGAAAACTACTATATAAGCCGTGCACCCACCGTTTTAACACTGTTTTAACACTATCCTAGCATCAACTTCTTTTATAGGGACACGCAATAGAATCGTGTAGGGGTGTGGGGGCATCCCGACAAAAAAACACGGAGGTGGTCGACATGGAACGAGCGACCCTCCTGGAGCTAGTGGAACTAGCTTACTACGTGTGGAGTCTGGCGAAAATCTTCGCCTGAGATTGGGTGTGGGGGAAGGAAGGGGTGGTTCATAAAACCCTTCTTCCCTGAGCGGAAGAAGAAAAGTATTTGGGGCCCTGAAAAGGCTTCCAAAACAGAACTAGGTGGGGTGCGTAATACCCTCAAAGAAAAAGACTACTTCTAAAGGATGCTATACACTCTCCTTTAGTATACTAAAAAATATTACGGACCCGATGGGATTCGAACCCATGGTCTACAGCTTAGAAGGCTGTCGCCTTATCCAGGCTAGGCTACGGGCCCATTTCTTCAGTTTTTTTGGGGTATATATCCTATGATATTTCGCCATATAAGCTTTTTATGTGTGTTTTATCAATCTTTTTCCTATACTTTATTTGTTTTTGCGGGTGGTTTAAATCACTTCAAAGGATTTTTACAGGAGTTTGGCTGACGCGGACCCGGATGTTAAGCGGGCTGTTGATGGCGAGATTGTCCGGCAGAATGATGGTCTGGAGTTGATTGCTTCAGAGAGTTATGCGAGCATGGCTGTTTTGGAGGCGATGTCCTCTGTCATGACGAACAAGTACGCCGAGGGTTATCCTCATAAGAGGTATTACGGCGGCTGCGAGTTTGTTGACGTCGCTGAGGATTTGGCTGTCGAGAGGGCGAAGAAGCTTTTCGGGGCTGAGCATGTTAATGTGCAACCTCATTCCGGCACGCAGGCTAATATGGCTGTGTACCTGAGCGTGTTGAATTACGGCGATACTATACTTGGCCTGAATCTTTCCCACGGCGGGCATTTGAGCCACGGTCATCCGGTGAACTTTTCAGGGCGTTTGTATAAGCCGGAGTATTATCAAGTCAGCGAGAAGACTGGGATGCTTGACATGAGCGAGGTTGCTTCTGTCGCGAGGAGGGTGAAGCCCAAGCTTATTATCTGCGGCTACAGCGCTTACCCGAGGACTGTCGACTTTAAGGCGTTTAGGGAGATTGCCGACGAGGTGGGTGCTTTCTTGATGGCTGATATCGCGCATATCGCGGGTTTGATTGCTGCTGGAGTTCATCCGTCGCCGGTAAAGTATGCCGACTTCATTACTACTACGACGCACAAAACTCTTCGCGGTCCCCGCGGCGCGATGATTTTGTGCAAGGAGCAGTATGCCAAGCAGGTTGACAAGGCTGTTTTCCCCGGTACTCAGGGCGGGCCTTTCATGCATACGATAGCTGCTAAGGCGGTTTGCTTCAAGCTTGCGATGGAGACGGATTTTCAGGATTGCATGAGGCAGATTGTGGTTAACTCGAAGAGGCTTGCAGGCAATCTTAATTCCAGCGGCTTTAATCTTGTTTCAGGCGGGACTGACAACCACCTGATGTTGGTTGACCTTAGGGGTAGGAAGCTTACTGGCAAGGTGGCTGAGGCTGCGCTTGGAGAGGCGGGCATCATCGTAAACAAGAATACGATTCCGTTCGACCCTGAGACTCCTTTCGTGACTTCGGGAATCCGCATAGGGACTCCGTGCGTCACGATACGCGGCATGAAGGATGCGGAGATGGATTTAATAGGCGGCATGATTAATGAGGTTTTGAGCAACATCGGCGATGCTTCGGTGAAGTCCGGCGTCAGGAAGAGGGTGCTGGAGCTTTGCAGGAGGCATCCTGTCTACGTTTGAACATGGCTGCCGTGATTTTAGATGGGAAGAAGACTGCTGAAAAGATTAAGGCGGGGCTTAAGTCTAAGGTCGAGTCGCTAAAGAAGAAGGGTGTTACGCCTGGTCTTGCCGCAATCCTTGTTGGAAATAATCCTTCGTCGCAGCTTTATGTCAAGCTGAAGCAGCAGGCTTGCGACGAAGCCGGTATTTATTCGGTTAAGCACGAGCTTCCTGAAGATTCCAGCGAGGCTGATTTGATCAAGCTTATCGGAAAGTTGAATTCAGACGAGAGGATTCACGGCATACTGGTTCAGATGCCGCTTCCTAAGCATATCTCGGTCAAGAATGTGGTGAAGGCGATTAAGCCGGGGAAGGATGTCGACGGTTTTAATCCGTTCAACAACGGCGCTGTTATGGACGGCGAGGAGTTTCTTGTTTCCGCTACGCCTAAGGGCGTTATACGCCTTCTCGAGGAGTATGGCATTGGCCTTGAGAGTAAGGAGGTCGTGGTCGTTAATCACACCATTGTGCTGGGTCGCCCGCTCTCGATGCTTCTCATGAACCGGAATGCCACGGTCATAGTCTGCAACCACAAGACGCTGGACTTGAAGAAGCACACGCTTCAGGCTGACGTGATAATCAGCGGCGCCGGAGTCCCGGGGTTAATCAAGAAGGACATGGTCCAGGAAGGTTGTGTCGTCGTGGACGCCGGCATAAGTTTCGTCGAAGGCAAGGTGGTCGGCGACGTTGATTTCGAGAAGGTCAGGGAGAAGGCTTCCTATATCACGCCGGTTCCAGGCGGCGTAGGGCCGATGACGATAGCCATGCTTCTGGAAAACACAATACTCGCTGCAGCAAAGTAATTTCTTTTTTTAACTTGTTTGTACCTATGTGTTTAACTGGGTGCTTTGTTTTGAAGGTCGAAACTGCGCTGGTTTCTGTTTCGGACAAGTCTGGAATCGTTGATTTCGCGAAGGGGCTTTCTAAACTCGGCGTTAAGCTTGTTTCGACTGGCGGCACAGCAAAGCTGCTTAAGGAGAACAGGATTCCTTACACCTCTATTGAGGAGTACACAGGCACTCCAGAGATGCTTGACGGCAGGGTGAAGACTTTGCATTGGAAGGTTCATGCAGGGCTTCTGGCGCTCAGGATGGATGCCAACCACATGAAGGAGCTTTCCAAGCACAATATTCCTTTAATCGACATGGTTGTCGTGAATCTTTATCCCTTCAAGAAGACGATAGAGAAGAAGGGTGTTCGTCTGGAAGAGGCTGTGGAGCAGATTGATGTCGGCGGGCCTACGATGATTCGCGCTGCAGCTAAGAACTATTCTCACGTCGCGGTAATCGTCGACCCCGGCAAGTACTTGCGGATTCTAAAGGAGCTTGAGGAAAACAATTGTTCGCTCAGGGAGCAGACGCTTTCCGGGCTGGCTGTCGAGGCGTTCCGGCACACGGCAGAATACGATTCCATAATCTATGATTACCTTGCCGGCAAGATTTTAAAGCAGGAGAAGTTTCCTGCAGTCTTCAACAGGCCGTTCTTGAAGAGGATGGACTTGCGTTACGGCGAGAACTCCCACCAGGAGGCGGCGTTCTACGCTGAGCCGCAGGTTAACGAGCCTTGCATAACGAGCGCAAGGCAGGTCGCCGGCGAAAAACAGCTTTCATTCAACAACATACTCGACCTCAATAGCGCCCTCGAGCTTGTGAAGGAGTTTAAGGAGCCGACAGCGGTCATAATAAAGCACACTAACCCGTGCGGCGTAGCATCATCCGACAGCATCCAAAAGGCGTATGAAATGTCTCTTGGAGTTGACCCGCTCTCAGCGTTCGGGAGCATAGTTGCGCTGAACCGGGTGGTTGACGGAGTCCTCGCCGAGAAAATGACTTCAACGTTTGTCGAAGCCGTCATCGCACCCTCGTACACCCTGCAGGCTATTGACGCGTTCAAGAAGAAGCCTAAGGTCAGGGTGTTGGAGACCGGCGATTTATCCTCTGCGTCCAGGGGCGGCCTTGACTTGAAGAAGGTCATCGGCGGGCTTCTCTTGCAGGACAGGGACTTGCGTGAGGTTACTGAGGAGGACTTGAAGGTGGTGAGCAGGAGGAAGCCTACTGAAGATGAGGTAAAGCAGATGCTGTTCGCGTGGAGGGTGTGCAGGCACACTAAGTCCAACTCGATAATCCTTGCTAAAGACGGCCGTACGACCGGCATAGGAGCAGGTCAAATGAGCAGGGTCGACTCGGTAAAGATTGCCGTCATGAAGTCTAATGGCGAATCAAAGGGTTCGGTCATGGCCTCTGACGCGTTCTTCCCGTTCCGCGATGGAATAGATGAGGCGGCCAAGGGCGGTATAACTGCCGTCATACACCCCGGCGGTTCCATACGCGACGAAGAAGTGATTAAGGCTGCTGACGAGCACAGCATGGCGATGGTGTTCACTGGCGTAAGGTGTTTCGTGCATTAGGCTGCTTTCAGGTACTTGCTTAGGTCTTCTTTCTTCCAGAATACTCCGTTTTCCTGCAGTATTTCTGTGGGGTATAGTGTCGTGTTGTTGAGGTTGTTTTTGTCTGAGACTCCGACGAGGTCTACGACGGCTGGTTCTTCTGTCAGCGGGTTCATTCCTTCGAAGTAGACTACTGCTTTGCCTCCTTTGACTCCGTTGTTTATTAGTTCGGCCATTTTCCTGCCTATCTTTTCCGCCATGATTCTGTCGTATTCGGTGGGTGTTGCGCCGCGTGCTTCGTATGTCTCCAGCATTTTGTTCACTTTTTTGGCTCCTGCGAATGCTTCAAGCGTTTTTGCTATGTAGCTGCTTATTCCTGTTAGTGTTGCGACGTTTCCGTGTGGGTCCAGTTTGGTCTCCCATACGGTTTTTCCGAATTGTGCTGCGAGTTCTCGGTCTTCGAGGATTTTTTTGAGTTCCTTGCGGGGGTCGCCTTCGTCGACCACTTCTATGATGTTTTTTATGTCTTCTACCCTCAGTTCTCCTGCAAGCCACTTCTGCTTTAGGTCTTCTCTTTTGGCTAGCCTGTTTATCTCGTGCCTCATTTCAGGCGGCATGAATCCTTCTGATGCTTCGACGACTACGCTGCCTTCTCGTTCATATGTCCTTTTGGCTTCTTCTGCTATGCTCCGTAGTGTCGTCTCCTTCTCCGGCACCAGTATCATCATTGAATTTCGGAATTCCCGTATCTTGCGTTGTTCTTCTGCAGGCAGTTCGTTGTAGTTTGGCGGGTAACGTCTTGCTGCCTCGAACGCGAGTTTGCCTGCTCCCCTACCGAAGGTTTCTACTACGTGCCATTGATTGTGGGTTTTGGCGTTTTGCGCTATGGACCATATCGCTTCCTGGTATTTTATCACGGCTGTGTGGAAGCCTAGCATTTGCGCTGGCTGTCCTGCGACCCAGCCGTCTCCGTCTATGCTTTTGAATGTTCCTACGATTATCATGTCCGGGAATTCTTGTGCAATCCTCTCCAGCAGGCCTAGGTGGTCGTTTCCTCCTATGCCGTGGAAGAAGCCTCGTCCTCTTATGTTAGCTTTAGTGGTTTCCGGGGATTTTTTCAGCGGGTCTTCCCTTGATGAGCCGTAGGGTGTGCTGGACTGTCCTTCGTAGTCTTTTGCCGCTAGTCCGTCGACTATGATAAGTTGCTCGTTGAACCTTTCAGGCGGCGTCATAAGCCCTTTACCCGCGTTCCTCACGCCTAGCAGTGTCAGTTCTGGGCTTAGGTTTTGCTGTAGCGAGGATATGCAGTCTGCTATTCCCGCGCTGTCTCCCCCGCCTGTTATGCCTATGCCGGTTTTCGCTTTGTCTAGGCTTGCGAGGATTTCTTCTTGGGTTTTGACTGTGAATCGTCCTTCAGTGAGTCCTCTTACCATGTCTTCGTCGCTTAGTCTATGGAGTCCCTTGACTTCAGGCCCTTTCTCCGGTTTTATCGTGAACTCGTGTAGTCCGGCGTCCCTGAGTACCCTCATCCCGCTTGTTGAAAGCCGCTCGATTATCCTGCCTGAGGGGGCGTCTACGATGAAGTAGCATTTCGTCTCGATTATTCCGGGAATATCCTGGTCTAATCCGCCTTGACGTGTCTTTATGGCGCCCACCATAATACTTACTGCGAAGAACATTAAGATAAATGCTTCTGTAATGCTTTTTACTTAGTATTCTGATTGATTATTCCTTAAGATGAAGTCTGATGTCGAGCTTGCTTTGAAGGCAGAGCTGAAGCCGATTGTGGAGGTGGCGGGGAGTCTTGGCATTGGCGAGGATGACCTAATATTGTTCGGAAAGTTTAAGGCTAAGGTTTCCTTCAAGCTGCTTGACAAGCTGAAGGACAATCCGACCGGAAAGCTTGTTTTAGTCACCGCCATGACCCCGACCAAGGCCGGCGAGGGCAAGACTACGACTACGATAGGCCTTTCGCAGGCTCTTGCCAAGGTGGGCAGGAAGGTTATGGTCTGCATTAGGGAGCCTTCCATGGGTCCGGTGTTCGGAATCAAGGGTGGTGCAGCGGGCGGAGGCTACAGCCAGGTTTTGCCCATGCAGGACATAAACCTGCAGTTCACCGGAGACATCCCCGCGGTTACTGCAGCCCACAATCTCCTTTCCGCGATAATCGACAATCACATATTCCAGGGCAATGACTTGAAGATTGACCCTAAGCGGATTGTCTGGCGTAGGGTTTTTGACGTCAACGACCGTACGTT
>JAPKXP010000027.1 GCA_026394745.1 Candidatus Altarchaeota archaeon | reverse complement strand
GGTCTACGAGCGCAATAGGCTGCGCGCCCATGCACACTATGTCCCGTAGTATGCCTCCGACTCCAGTCGAAGACCCGCCGTATGGGTCTAGGGCTGAAGGATGGTTGTGGCTCTCTATCTTCACCACGTAAGCGTGCTCCTTGTCGAAGTCTATTACCGCGGCGTCCTCGCTTATAGCGCAGATTACCGCCTTGTTCTTTATGTTGAATACGGTCTTCTTGAGTATAGGCTTGCTGGTCTTGTAGCAGCAGTGTTCGCTCCAGCTTTGCGCGAACGCCTCAAGCTCTACGTCCCTCGGATTCCTGCCCCCCTTCCTGAAGTAGTCGCGAACCTTCTTCATCTCGTCTGGGGATAATCCGAGACTCCGCTCCTCGCTAACCCTCTTCAGCTGCTCGTCCGAAGCCCCTAAAATGTCTATCTCGTAGACGTTTTCCAGAATCTTCTTATACATCACACCACCGTTATCTCGTAGTCCTGTATCACAGGGTTCGCAAGAAGCTTGCTTGCTGCCTCAGTCATCTTCCCGACCGCGTCCTGCTTGTCCTTGGCTTCGACAACCACCTTGTAGAACTTTAGGGAATCCACCTTCTTCACAGGGAATCCGAGCAGCTTCAGGCTTTTTGCAATCGTCTCGCCCTCGGCGTCCAGTGCGCCCTTCTTGAGCGCTACCTTGACTTCAACAGTAAAATCCATCACATCACCCTCATATTTTATCTCTTATCCTAGCGTCGTATATAAGGTCCTCTAGCTTGTTAAGGTTCCACTTTACTTGATCCGCCTTCTTCCTCATGTCGCCGCCCTCAAAGTCTATGCCGAGTACCAGACCGTAAATCTCGGCGACTATCTCCTTCATCAATATAGCGTGCTTGTAGTCCTCCCTTATCATGTCGTCGACGGCCTTCCTCACCAGCTCTCCAGTCAAGTCCGAGAGCCCCATGACGTACACGTCGGCATCAGCCTTCAGTTCACTTCTGGTTGGGATCCTCTTTTTCGCTATTATCCAGTAGAAAGCGACCGCCTCAACGTACTCCTGCACCGCAAGTATGTACGGGAAGTAGTATCTTAGCTTAGGCTTTGAGGCGAGCTTGTCCAGGTTCCCCCTCTCCTTCCTTATGGAAGCCAGCTTCTCCTTTGCAGTCTTAAGGTCGCCTCTGTTTGAAGCGTAAATCAGCTCCTTAGACAGCTTGACTACGTCGCGGCTCTTCTTCGAAAGCTCCACGTGGCTCTTGGTCAGCCCGTCGATATCCAGCCGTATGGAATCCGCTTCTTTACTCGCGATGAGGCCCATCTTGATTTGAGAAAATACTATAAGACTGTTATTCGAATACTATGTTAATAATTATTTACTACCGCAGGGTTGGAAAGGAAAATCTTTATCCTCTCCTGTTTTTACCCATTATTCCGTCCCACGCTTTCATGCCGACCCATGCGAGGCCGACTGAGGTTAAGCCGATTGCTATCGCTGCCGCCGGGAAGACGAGAAACTGGAGGTCGTTAGGGATCTTCTGCAGAAGGCCCATTTCAAGCGCCTTTTGGAATGCGTATATGCTTCCAATCCCTCCGGCTACGAATCCGACTTCACCGCCTGGGTTTAACGGAAGACTCCACTTGCCCTCCTTTTTACCCTGCTTTTCCCGAAGGCTCTCCGCCCCTTTGATTCTGGTGGCATGTTGTTGTGCATTGGTTATCCTACTTCTCTCAAGCTCTATCAGGTCGTCCCCGAACCTTTGAGGATGCTCGATGGTGACAGGCCCGGCAGCACCAGGAGCCTTTCTTGCTATTATGCCCATTCTTAGTTCGATTATTGTTAATCCTATTTTAAATCTAGGATTCTTATAGTTCACCTGTAAAATGGTTTCTATCGTGGTTGGCGGGCACTACGGAGACGAAGGCAAGGGTAAAATCATCTCCTATCTGGCCCTCAAGGACAAGCCGGAAGTGATTGCGAGGGCTGGCGTAGGTCCGAATGCAGGTCATACTGTCTACAAGAGCGGGAGGAAGTTCGGCCTCCGGATGATTCCATGCGGCTTCGT
>JAPKXP010000059.1 GCA_026394745.1 Candidatus Altarchaeota archaeon | reverse complement strand
GCGTTCACTCGGTGGGAGTCAGACAGGAGGTATTATACAAGCCTAACTACGGAAAGGTATCCCGGAGAATTCGAAGGGATGCTTCCTGACGCGCAGTTCAAGCCGCTTCAAATAGAGTCAACTCCACTCATGGAACCGCCTCAGAAGCAGCCGACGGAGTCTGCGAGACAGGCTAGGATACGCGATATGGTGTCGCAGTCACAGTTTGCTTCAGTCTGGGCTCAGCAAGCCAAGAGAATGCAGCTTCCTGAAGGCGATGGGCTGGAGAGGATTTTGGAATTCCACGCCATAAGAAGCATGATAATGGAGAAGAGGGAGAACCTCAACCAGTTCAAGACGGAAAGGGACGAGCTGTTCCGCTCTGGAAGGGACCCTCAGCATTCAGAGTTCCTGAGGAAACTACGCCTTGAAATCCACGCAAAACCGCCCGAGGAGTTGTTTAAAAATGCCGAGCGTGATATGACGCAGTGGGGTGAGATGTCCGATGACCTGTTAAACCCGCAGAAAGAGACTACTGGAGTAAGGCCATCACACGTCTTCTACGTCGGCGAAAAACCCAAGGATTCTCTGGAGGGCATGGACGTTGACGACATATCAAACCACAAGGGCATGGGTTACATATTCGCCGTACTCGTCAACACTCCGCCTAAGGCGATTCCCGAAAGGCCTGAGTTGCAGGGCAGGGAATTCAGGTATGATGAACTGGGTGGGGTGGTGGAAGCGATGAAAGGCAAGTATCGCGAAGAAACAGGAAGCGACCTCGACGAGAGGGTTGCGTTAATCACCTTAGGAAGATACTTACGCCAGAAAAACATCCGCATGCTGGGCTTCAGCCCGACCCTCGTAAGGCTTGTCGGAAACGACGAAGGCGTCTTCAACCAGGTAAAAACCAGCGACGACCTGACCCAGCTTGTCGGCGAGAACGCCAACAAGATATTGTCCACTCTGGAAGACCACCCGTTCCCGGTCGCGATGCGGGGCGTACTCTCAAGGTGCTTCCCCAACGACCCTGGAGCGCTCCAGGCAATGCACGACAGAATAAAGACTGTCCATCCCTCTCCAGATGAGCAGAAGAAGTTTACAGACACCTTAGCATACCTCAGTTTAGGCCACGCGATCGAGGAAGGCAGGGTTAAAGTACAATCCCAGGGCGACACAATAATAGTCTCCAAGTCTTGAAGATGATTCCCGGAAAAATCAATCCACGGCAGATGCAGAGGATGATGCAGAGGATGGGCATAAGCATGAAGGACGTCAACGCAGAGCAGGTCATCATAAAGTGCTCTGACAAGGACATCATCATAGACAAGCCGCAGATTGTAGTCACTAAAGTCCAGGGCCAGGACCTGTACCAGATTTCCGGCGTCGTGCGCGAGGAAGCATCCGGCGAAGTAAAGCTCGACATAAGCCCAGACGACGTGAAGATGGTCGCCGAACAGGCGAAGGTCAGCGAATCCAAGGCCCGCGAGGCCCTGGAAAAGGCAGGCGGCGACATAGCCCAGGCAATCATGGACTTGAAGAAGTGATTCCAGATGGTTGAAGTATTATCCGACGGCCAGAGAAGGCAGATGGAGACAGAATTCAAAAAGCTTCAGGAGAAACTCGGTCTGCCTGACCCGAAGGAACTTAATCCTCCCGTGCAGCCTAAGCCAGAAGGCTTTCTCGGCGCGTTGTTCAGCTCCCCAATCCCGCCTGAGCTTGAGCAGAAGATTAGGGACGAAGGCATAAAGATTGCTGAACTACAGCTTAGGGGCGTTGAGATTCAGGCGAAATACCAGCCAGAAGTCGCTGCAGACCTGAGGCGCTACAATGAACTAAGGGGTGTTCTTTTCGACCACCAGCAGAAAAAGACCTAATAGCCGAGAGTCCTTCAGTTCATCAATGCTTCGGTATTCCGGCTACTTTCTCCTGGTATCCCCTGGCGAATGAGTTGAAGCTGTTTTCGTCTAATTCTCTTCCAGCAAGATAGCTTGCCAGTTTAATCTTGAATCGCATTGCCTCGTCTGGCGTTGCATTCCACGGCATCCTCCTGACGTGACTGAAATCCAATCCGTTCATGAATTCCGCAATCGCTTTCGCTGCTTCAATGCCGGCTGGAAAATACGAGTCTCCGGTATCCCCGGCTCCCTGCCTTTTACCCGCTAACGTAGCGTCTAAATCGGATATCCGGTACCCTCTGAATGTCTTTCTGAAGTATCCCTCATGCAAAAGATAAGTCTTTACCGAAGCAGGGTCGAAGAGAGAATAATGGCTCATATGCCCTCCAGGATACTTCTCACTGTACGCAATCACCCTCTCTTTAACTGAACTCATCCCTCCTCGCATTAGCTCCCCCCTCTCGAAGCTTGTCGGCCAGGTTAAATCAACTCCGGCAGACTTACGTATTGGAATGTCTGTTAAGGGGGTGTTCAGGGCGCTGCATAAAGCGTTCCTATTGATGGTTACGCAGTCCCTGGAGTAGCTGCCCATAAAGCATCCGCTTACGACCGAATCTCTTGCGCGTTCTCCAAGCCTCTTGTGTAAAGACTTTTGGCATATGGACTGCGGGTAGAACAGCATTCTATCCTGGCCGAAAGCGTCTAATGCGCGGGAAAGCAGCCATAACTCGTCGTACTCGCCTTTGAACCCCAGCTTCTTTAGCTTACGTTGGACGCCTATGTCACCAATGACTTCTCTCGGATGAGCGTTAAACAAATCCCCCTTGTACTCCCTAAGTCCTCTGAAATCCTTTCTGGTTATCTTATCTCCGACAAACACTAGTACGGCGGACGTGTCTTTTGCCTCTCTACAAACCATTTCAAGAATCTTGTCCGCAGACCTGAATTCCTCCTCGACATACCTGCCGACGTCCCGCCCCAGCTCAGCGTAGTAACGAACGAGCCTCTCATTATCTCGTTCACTATGGTACATGTGGTTTATGTAGAATGGATGCACTACGCCTATAATCCGGAGGGCTTTAACCTCTTTTGGCGCAGGAAGCCCGCTAAATTCTTTTGACGCGTCAGCGGCTCCCATAACCGTCGTCCGGGCCATATGATAAAATAGAATATACAGCGTAATATACATTCAAGTCTACTTCAGCAGTTCTATTGTTTTCTCGACCAGAGTATTGAAGTATTCCACGCCTTTTTCTTCTGTCGCTTTCGTAGGGTCTCCGAGTACCCCGCTCCTGCTGTAGTCTATAGTCTTCCAGCCGTCCTTGTCAGGCCACCTGAAGTCGTGTTTTCTAATTTTGTCTTTCTTCACGAGTTCTGGCTTCAGGTGCATGATGATGCTAGACTCTATCTCTCCTGCGTGGTCGTAAGGCTTGAACAGCGTAGTCAGATTAACGTGCCTGACGCCGAGCTCCCGCAGGCTCCTGTTGTTGCCTCCGTGGCCGTTTATGAACACAGCGTCCTTGCTGGCGTCGGCAATCTCCTTAATCCTCTTCTTGAATTCCTCAGGAGAAAGCGTCTTCGTTCCCGGAAAATCCATGTGCTCGACGGAAACGCCGACCGGGACGGTAGCGCCGACTTTACTTCCCGTGCGCGACGCAACCTCCCGCGCGACCGCTTCCGCGATTATGGTGTCAGTCTCGAACGCCAAGTGCGGCCCATGCTGCTCGAAACTTCCTACCGGAATCAAAAGCATCTTCTAGTAACTCAAGTTATCCCAGACGCTGTCGTCCTCAAGCCTATCGCCGACGCTAACGTCGTAGTATCCTTCAATCGGCTCAATCATCTTCGGGTTCTTGTCCCAGACCTCCTGTAGGGCGCCCCTCACAATGTCCACGCCCTTCTTCGTCATCTTCCCGTGAGGCCTCTTACACAACCCGGTAATCATCCCGAGGCCGTTCATTATCGTCTTGATTGGAACGGG
>JAPKXP010000206.1 GCA_026394745.1 Candidatus Altarchaeota archaeon | reverse complement strand
ATCTTCATGTCGCAGACCGCGGACTCCTGGTAGGCCTTCGCCGCCTCCGCGTACTCCGAGTCCTTGTCGAAGTACTGGGCCGCGCTCTGATAGGCGTAGCTCGCATTGACGTAGTCCTGCACCTCGGAGAACATGACTGCGGAGGTATTGTAGAATCCGCCGGCAGCCTTGAAGTCGTCTATCTCCTCGTAGGCCTTCGCGCCCTTCTCGTAGACCTCCCCGGCCTTCTCGAAGTCTTTGAGTTTCTTGTAAAGCTCCGCGGACTTGATGTAGTATTCGCCGGCGTTCTTGTGGTCCTCGTTGCGCTCCTTGTTGCCCTTGTGGTCGAGCTTCTCGAAACAGTCGCCGATGCGCTCGCAGTAGTATGCGGAAGTGAACCCCTCCCCCAACCTCGTGGAAATGCCGAATAGTGCCTTATACTCGTCCAATGCTGCCCTGAAGTTCGTGGACTTGAAGTTGTGCTCCGCCTGGGCGTGGAGTATCTCGCGTTTTATGCCTTTTAGAATGTCCATGGTACAGTCACCGGGTCTGCTGGTCAATATACATTTTTAGGCCGCCATTATATACCCGAAGTCTGATATTATTGCATATGAACGCGGCCAAGGCAGGAATACTCGAATCGCTTGAGAAGGCCGGCGGCGTAAAGCTGTCCGTGGATGACGTCAAGGCCTCGCCGATGGGGGGTTACGGCAGCCCCGTCGCGTTCAAGCTTGGGAAGACCCTGCGGCGCAGCCCGCAGGATATAGCCTCGGAGTTGGCGGGGAGAATCAGCCCCGGGGGATTCATAAAGTCCGTGCAGGCCGTGAACGGCTACATCAACTTCACCCTCGACTATGAGAAGGTGTTAGAGCGCCTATTGGACGGCAAGGACGAGGTAAGGCATGGCAGGGGCACCGTCATACTCGAGCACACCTCCGTGAACCCGACAGGCCCGGTCCACGTGGGCCGTATAAGGAACACCATAATAGGGGACAGCATCAGGAGGATACTCTCCCACGCAGGCTATGAGGTTAAGACACACTACTACGTCAACGACATAGGAAAACAGGTGGCGATAATCGCGTCAGGCCTCGCCGACCGGATGGAACCTGACCTGGAGCTTGTGAAGAAATATGAAAGATACGCTTCCCGGCAGGACTATCAGGTCTTCTTCACCTATGTGAAGGCCAACAGGCTCTTCGAAGAGGATGAGTCGTTCCAAAGGAGGGTGCAGGCCAAGATTCAGGCAGCCGAAGGCGGAGACGGCGCAGCCTTGAAGGAGATAACATCGGCAGCGAAACGGTGCCTGGAAGGCCAGTTGAAGACATTTGAGAGGCTGGGGGCGAAGTTCGACCTCTTCGACCTGGAAAGCGAGCTCATAGTCGACGGCAGCGTCGACAAAGTCATGGAGAAGGCCAGGAAGGACATGCATTATGTGAAAAGCGACATAGGGGAGGGGTTGGATTTGAGCCCGTTCGGCGTCGAAAAGCGCGGCGGCATGACGGTGCTGGCAAGGGCCGACGGCACGAGCGTCTACCTCGCCCGCGACATAGCGTATCACCTCAAGAAGCTGAAGCTGGGAGACAGGGCCATCAATGTCCTCGGCGAAGACCACAAGATGGAATTTCTGGAGCTGAAGACCATAC
>JAPKXP010000140.1 GCA_026394745.1 Candidatus Altarchaeota archaeon | reverse complement strand
CGACAAAGCGCTTGAAGAGTACGTTTTGATAACGAAATACGACCCGAAATACGCGTCGCCCTACAAGAACATCGGACTCATCTATTACTACAAGGGCAACTACACGAAGGCCGCGGAATACTGGACCACGTTCCTTGAGCTTAAGCCCGACGACGTGGACGCCGAGACGCTCAGAAAGAAGGTCGACGAGATAGACGGGATTAGCGTCGAATAAATATCTCCAGCCTAGCGGCTGGAGTATTTATAAGAAAGCCACAAAGCCGACATTCATCATAAAAAAAAGTATTTTTGTAGTCTGTGGCTTTCGTTATAAAAACACAAAAAGACATAGGTAATACAGTATGATAGACAGGAAAAGAATCCAAGAGATTGCATGCGGGTACGACAAGAAAAACATAAAGGTCGGAGTATTGGCCTCGCACTCAGCCTTGGACGCTGCTGAAGGCGCAATCGAAGAAGGATTCAAGACGATACTCTACTGCCAGAAAGGCAGGGAAAAGACGTACGTCCAGTACTTCAAGTCGAGGAGAGTCGACGGCAGGCTGGTTCGCGGCGTGGTAGACGACTACAAGGTCTACGGCAAGTTCAACGAGCTTATGAACCTTAAGGAGCTTGAGGGGATGCGCAGAAACAACGTCTTGTTCATACCCAACAGGTCTTTCACTTCATACATCAAGATTGACGACATAGAGAACGATTTCGATGTTCCCTTAGTCGGCAGCAGGAACCTCCTGCGAAGCGAGGAGCGCGGCGGCCTCAAGGACTACTACTGGATTCTGGAAAAGGCGGGACTACCCTTCCCAAAAAAGATTGAAAGCCCGAAAGACATAAACAAGCTCGCGATAATAAAGCTGCACCACGCGAAGAAGAAGCTTGAACGCGGCTTCTTCACCGCAGCAAGCTTCAGGGAGTACAAAGAGAAGAGCGGGGCGCTTCTGAAGCAGGGCGTGATAGAGCAGGAGTCGCTTGACAACGCTAGAATCGAGGAGTACGTCATAGGGCCGGTATTCAACCTGGACTTCTTCTATAATCCGCTGGAGGAGGAGCTCTCTAAGATTGAATTAATCGGCGTCGACTGGAGGTTCGAGAGCAGCTTGGACGGCCATGTCAGGCTGCCGGCGCAGCAGCAGCTGGGCCTTTTAGGCACTACACAAGAAGTCCCGGAATACACCGTCTGCGGACACAACAGCGCAACACTAAGAGAATCACTCCTAGAAAACGCATTCGAACTAGCGGAAAAATACGTCAAAGCCACACAAGAACACTACAAGCCGGGGATAATAGGAGCATTCTGCCTGCAAACCTGCGTAGACAAAGACTTAAACTTCCACATATACGACGTAGCGCCGAGGATAGGCGGCGGAACCAACGTACACGTCGCAGTAGGACACCCATACGGAAACGCACTATGGCGGACGAACATGTCCACGGGGAGAAGGACATCCAGAATGATAAGAGATGCTATAGAACAGGACAAATTAGCGGACATAGTAACCTAAATTATGTGCCCCCGAAGGGGCACTCATTTTCGCCAGCCTTTTGTTAAAAGGCTGACGGAAACGCACTATGGCGGACGAACATGAGCACCGGACGAAGGACTACAATGCTAATACGGGATGCGATAGAGCGGGACAGGCTGGGTGAGATAGTCACATAAAAAGCCAGATTTCTTCTATAGTATATGATATGAAGGCCTTCTTGGTGCTTTTAGCAATATTAATTCTCACTACTGCGTCGGCTGCACAGGTCAAAGGCGACTGCAGGATGTACGTCGCCGAAAACGGACAAGTCCTTGTTCTCCTAGTCTTAGAGGGAGATGGGATTGTGGAGGTGAATATCCCAGTTGATGTACCATACCCCAAGCTTGAAGGAGCTGTTTACGTCCAAACGGAGGATGGAGTGGAAATCGCATTAGCCAACGACACGGCGATTTTAGCCTACAAAAGCAGCCTGATGACCTCCAAGAAAGGCGAAGAGTGGACGGCGTCATACCCCGTGCCAGATTTGGACGAACTCAAACTTACGATGCATTTACCGAGCAGTATAATTTTGTCGACAATCCAGCCAACATCCACAGTCACACACACAAAACACGACGGACATCACTTGGACGCTGCACGATGCTGAAACAGTGAATGTCACCTACACCTACCCGACAGGAGAACCGATAATCGTTAACGACCCGGAAGATGCAGGCAACAGAACGCTGCTGGTCTACGCGTTTGCTGCTGCTGCATTGACCTTGGCATTAGCCGCCGCCGTCGCATATGCATATCTTAGAAGAAGGAGAGTACTTGAAAGAAGAAAACTTATGCAGACACTAAGCGGCAACGAATACATGGTCGTGGACATGCTATTCGAAAAGGGTGGTGGGATTAAGAGGAACGACCTGGAAAGGGCCTCGGGAATGGCGAAATCGTCGCTTGCTGCAGTGATAAACAATCTTGAGAGGAAGAAGATAATAGAGGTCAACAGGACCAACAACGTACACTATGTCGAGTTAGTAAAGTCATGGAGGAGGCTATGAGAGGCCGTTGTTCGATGTTGTTCAGGGCGGGGGATATATCTTGTTCATGGCTAGTATCCTGTGAGGTGAACACACAATGAAGAAAAATGTGTTGATTACAGGGATGCTGGTCCTGGCCCTCATGATGGGAGCCACAGGCCAGAATTTGAGTTTGGACAACGCGAACGCTGCTGAGGCAACAGCAACGGGGACAACGGACGAAAAGGCAGTAAATAAGAGCCCGTACTGCTATAACATCGGGTCGAAGAGCGAGGGCTGGTACTTTGGGGGTGACCTGATCAGGTACGACACCTGCAAGGGCTGTTACGCAGTATGCAAGCTCGGTGGCTCGAAGTCTGAGGGATGGTACTCAAGCTGCGACGGAAAACTGATAAAATACGCCACATGCGGGACAACCACCACGACCAGTCCAGCCAGAAGATGCGTTGGAGTGGGCGAAAAAGGCAGCATATTCCAAGGTGAGACCTGCTGCACCGGACTGACACAAGTGTCTAACTCATTCGGTTCTGAGGGCATGTGCGTCGCGCCCACAGACGGCAGCTTTGTATGCGTAAAATACGGAGACGGCATATGCGGCGAAGGGGAGAACGCATGCAACAGCCCGAAAGACTGCAAGGAACAAGAGGGGGGCACGGAGCAGGAACCCAGTGAGTGCGTAATGCCAGAGTCTCTAAAGACGGAATACGACAGTCTGATAAGAAGATACAAGGAACTGGTCGAATCCGGCGGTTCCGAGGAGGACATTAAAGCTGTGAAGGAGCGGATAAGCGAAATCAAGAACAAGATAAACTACTACAACAACAGGTGCATCCAAGTTTCCTCAAGCCAGCAGACTGAAGAAAGAAAACCAGCCATTGTGGACGAGTACAAGAAGAAGATGAAGGAAATCCTCGTTTCGGGAGGAACCGTCCAAGACCAAATCAGCGCCCTAAAGAGGCTGAGGGAAGACATAGACCAGCAAATCAAAAAGTTGATTGAGAGTCAAACCCAAGCTCACACTGCAGGCGACGTGGACAACCAGAGGGAGGCAGGTAAAGAAGAAGGCATCAGCGAGAACCGAGCCGAGGCCAACGCAGGGAAAATCGATGCACCCGAAGCCGAGAAGCTGAAAGAGACGCAAGAGAATGAGAGTATACCAGTCAAGGAGGACAATGTATCGTGGATGAGACTACTCGGATTATAGGGAAATGGGGTCGTCGGCCGACGACCCCAAAAATATTTTTTTCATTATTAGCGTTAGCCATGCTTGTTTCATACGCGCCCGTTGCTTGGGCTCAGGAGACATCCTCTGACAGCGGAGGCATGTCAGATAACGCGGATGTGATTTTAGAACTTCAGATGCTGACAAGGGATATCGACATCCTTATCGAACAAAAGGAACTTGAGCTTGAGGCAGGCGAATACAACTACACACAGAGGGTTACAAACGCTGTAACGGCAAAGATACTGTCCCTGGATATTGACACCCAAAAGAGGATATTTTCCGGGGAAGACGAGCAGCTGACAAACAGGGTGATCGAAACCGCGAGCATAAGGAGTGAAAAGAATACAGCATGGCTAGTAGTAGAAACGACCCAGGATAGGGAAATTGAAAACCTCAACAGGCTCGTAATATCGGAGGACGCCAGCACCTCCGTCAAAGAGGATGAATTAATCGAAAACGCCAGGAGATGGCAGCCATCATTCACCCAAAAGATCGAGTACATAGCGTTTTCCGGTACTGAACGAGAGAGGGAGGACCTGAGGGTGCAGGTTGAAAGTTACGTGAAATTAAAAAATGGTGGGATTAAGCCGGAACTGGCTGAAAAAGTGATTGGAGGAAGCGTTGATAGCTCGAATGTGATAAGCCTCCTAAATAGCGGAAAAAACATTGAGGAAATAATAAAAAAGTTATAACGTTTTCTGTGGGGGCACAATATTGAGGGAGCGGCTCAGGGATATCATCACATACAAGGATTTTTAAGGAAAGAAGGATACATAATCTTAATGGTTGCAGTCGATATAAGCAAGATTCTGGCAGGCTACAACAAGAAAAAGATTTCTATAGCAACATTAGGAAGCCACTCAGCACTCAACATATTCAAAGGCGCAAAGGAGGAGGGCCTGCGAACAGTATGCGTCTGCATAAAAGGCCAGGAGAAAGTCTACAAATACTTCGACCTGGCTGACGAGTTCATCTACGTGGAGAAATTCCACGACATATTAAACAAGGAGACTCAAGAAAAACTAGTGGAACATAACTCCATCGTCGTGCCGCACGGCAGCTTCAATGCCTACATAAACCAAGACGAGATGGAGAACAAGTTCAAACTGCCCCTCTTTGGGAACAGGACGCTACTCCGCTGGGAAGTAAGCCGCGAAAAACAGCACGAATGGCTTAGTACGGCAGGACTGAAAGTCCCGAGAATATACCACAACATAGACGAGATAGAGGGGAAACTAGCGTTCGTAAAGTTCCCGGGGGCGAAAGGCGGGAAAGGATACTTCGTCGTCGACAGCGCAAAAGCCTACGAAAAGAAGATAAAAGACATGCTCGAAAGGAAGCTGATAACGAAGGAGGACGCGGAACACCCTTACGTACAGGAATACATCGTCGGTGTCAGCGTCTACCCCCACTACTTCTACTCGCCGTTGAAAAACGAAATCGAACTACTGGGGATAGACAAGAGATACGAATCCAGCGTCGACGGAATATTCAGGATCCCCGTGCCGGAACTGCTAGGCCAGAAAATCAACCCCTCATTCACAGTCGTCGGAAACTTCCCTATGGTAGCAAGGGAATCACTGCTGAACGAGATAATCCGCATGGGCGAGAGAATAAGCCAGCAAGCCAAAAAAATCGCGCCGCCAGGGTGTATAGGACCATTCTGCCTCGAAACCATAGTCACCGAAAACCTCGACATAATAGCATTCGAGATTTCAGCAAGAATCGTCGCAGGATGCAACGCCCACATCGGAGGCAACCCATACACATACCTAAAGTACAGCGAACCAATGTACATGGGCAAGAGAATCGCAAGAGAGGTCAAAAACGCAATCAAGAAGGAGACCATCGAAGACGTGGTGACGTAGCTGTCTTTTATAAGAGTACTCATAATATATTTTGAATATCATTTTCAAATATTGAGGTGAATTAAATGGGTGACAGAGAGGTTAAACCAACAGCCCCTCCTGCAGGCATAAACCCTGACAGGGTCGGCATATGGATGGACGTGCTTGACAACATCATAAGCGACCTGAACGATAATCCTGAACTGCAAAAAATCTTTGGAGTGCCAGTCTCCAGAGCAATTGTTGTAGTCGCAGACAGCAACGACTTGAGGATTGAAGACGGCGGGAGGGTTCCGATAAACGACGCCCAACAGCAGACTTTCCTCAAGGTCCTTGACGAGGTAATACGAGCCAACTCGGTTTAGAGTGGAGATGAGGGGTCCCGGCGTACGCGCGCTTGTGGAGGTCCTCGCAGTCCCAAACTCCAAACGTGAATCCTTGGAGTACGATGGGAACACGCTTAAGGCCCGCATCAAGGAGCCGCCCGAGAAGGGCAAGGCAAACCGGGCTGTAATAAAGCTTGTTTCAAGAGTATTGGGCGAATGCGAGCTCGTTTCGGGCTTTACATCGAAGAGAAAGACTCTTTGGGCTAAAACCCAAACGTTAGAGACCATAAAGCCGCTGCTGGAATCCTTGGGATGGAAATGAGGGATTTTTATATCCTGATTGCGCATAATAGAGCATAAGATTCACGAGTCAAGATCAAACTCATCCAGTCACTAGATCATTTCGTATGACCTTATGACTTTAGACGAACTGAAAGCACTCTATAGGGAGTACTTTAGGAAGAGCTTTTTCTTGACTTGAGGAATTAACAAAAAGAGGTGATGTATTATGGCGAAAGCGCCAGCAGATACGGTAAAGTACAACGTTTACGCTGAAATCATGATTGACGGCGTGGTTGAGAAGCCAGACGTCGTCGGAGCGATATTCGGTCAGAGTGAAGGACTCCTGGGGGAGGACTTGGAGCTAAGAGACCTGCAGAAAACAGGGAGGATAGGCCGAATAGAGGTAGATTTGAAGACTAAAAGCGGTAAATCCGCGGGGACTGTCATAGTACCATCCAGCCTCGACATGGTCGAGACGTCAATAATCGCCTCCGCAATAGAAAACGTGGACCGCGTAGGCCCATGCAACGCGAAAATCCATGTGACAAACGTGGAGGACGCCAGGAACGCCAAGAGGAAGGTGATGGTAGAGCGCGCTAAGGAAATCCTTAAAAAGCTGATGAACGAGCAGATTCCGGAAAGCATGGAACTTACCGACGAAGTGCGCAAGTCGGTGCAGCTAAGCGAGATAACAAGCTACAAGGGACTTCCAGCAGGGCCTGCAATCGAAAGCTCAGACAGCGTAATAATAGTCGAAGGAAGGGCTGATGTCTTAACCCTCCTGAAGGCGGGAATAAAGAACGTCGTCGCGGTAGGCGGCACCAACGTGCCAAAACAGGTCGTAGACCTAAGCAAAGAGAAGACTTCCATAGCCTTCGTGGACGGAGACCGCGGGGGAGACATAATACTAAAGGAACTCGGACAGGTTACAGACGTCGACTTCATAGCAAGAGCCCCCTACGGCAAGGAAGTAGAGGACCTGACTAAAAAGGAGATAATAATGTGCCTGAGGAGGAAGGTACCGTTCGAACAGGTTAAGGGCGGCGGCGCGGCTGCAGCAGCCCAGCGGATGGAACAACACGATAGGGAGCCTCAGCCGATGAGAGAGAGGGAGATGCCAGTGCGCGACGAGGCAGCCCCCTTAGAGTCAAGGCTGATAGAGGAGCTCACCGCAGTAAAGGGTAAACTAACCGCCAGACTATTCGACGAAGGAATGGGCGGGATAGCCGAGATAGAGATAAAGGACCTGATAAACACTTTAAGCAAAGTCCAGCCTGCTTATGTGGTTTTAGACGGCATAGTGACCCAAAGGCTGGTGGACTCTGCTTCAAAAAGCGGGGTTAAGGCTCTTGTAGGCGTCAACAAGGCAGCGGATATCACCGACGATAGGGGAGTTAGGATTCTAACAGACAGATAAGCTTGTTGACATCAGGTGGGCTAAATAGCCCACCGCGAATTTCTTTTTTATCTTAAACTTTAGGGTAGTATATATTACCGACAATGCTCTTAGACGAGATAGGGACCACAAAAGAGGTTAAGATTCCTCAAGACCCTATAAAGAGGGTTATAGGCCAGAACGTCGCAGTCGATAAAGTAAAGCTGGCCGTAAGGCAATGGAGGCATCTACTGTTAGTGGGGCCGCCGGGGATAGGGAAGTCCATGCTTGCGCAGGCCCTTGCGTATCATCTCGAGAAACCTACGCAACAGATTAGCGTCCTACACAACCAACACCGGCCTCACCACCCCATCATCGAGGTTATGACAAGGGAGCAGGTTGAAGCGGAGTCTAGGCGGGTTGGAGTTTATCTTGGGAAGCTGATAACGCCGGGGGAGTTGCCGTATTTTGTCGCCGAACGGCTTGGCTACAGGTGCTCCTACTGCGGCATCACCAGCAAGCCGGAAGACTTGATATGCCCTAAATGCGGCTCCAACAAGTACGGGAAGGTGAAAACGAGGAGTCCGGTGGGGAACGTGATAACTGAAGTCTTTGAAGTGAGTTCTTTGACGCCAGAGAAGGAGGTTTATACGACCCGCATAAGCCAGGAGGGTAGGGAGGAGGCTGTCGTATACCAGAGGGTTGACAACAATAATGTAAGAGTCCTCGACCAGAAGACGATAGAGCAGCTTAGGTCAATTAACGAGGAGAAGAAGAGGAATATCATTGTTCCTTTGAATCGTAAGAATTTTGTTCACGCGACGGGCGCTTCGGAGACGGAGTTGTTGGGTGACGTGAGGCACGACCCTTACGGAAGCCACCCTGAGATTGGCACTCCGGCTTACCTTCGGGTGGTGCCGGGCGCAATCCATGAGGCGCATGAGGGGGTGTTGTTCATCGACGAGCTACCGCATTTGGATCATCTGCAGAATTTCATCTTGACTGCGATGCAGGAGA
>JAPKXP010000147.1 GCA_026394745.1 Candidatus Altarchaeota archaeon | reverse complement strand
TCTCCCAGGAGACGGTAGTCACCTGATACGCGACGAAGCCGCCAAGCCACTCACGATGCCTGACTCTCCCTGAAAACCAGTTGTCTGCGAAATGATTCCCATTCCTCCCGTACTCGGTGGAATGGCAAGTCCAAACAAGGTTTTGGAGGCCGCTATTCTGCCGGAGGTTCGACATCACGTTCACGACATGCCAGTCGTGCGCGTGCACGACGTCGAACTTCCCGTAAGTTTGCTCAGCCCAGTGGAAGGCGGAGACTAGAGAATCGCAGAAGTGGTCCATGTACTCGATGAAGTCCTCGCAGCCGGGCGTGACGCAACGGTGCTCGTGAACGCCTCTTATGACCTCGTGCTCAGGCTGCCAGCCCCCGACGCGCGTGAAAACGTGCACCTCATTGCCTAAGCTGACCAAAGCCTCCGCAAGCTGGGTCACAACCGCTGCGACCCCGCCGACGGATATAGAATTCAACGTCTCCCAAGAGAAGAATGCAATCCTCATACTGAAAAAAAAACAGAAGATAAAGAGTTTAAACTTACTCGTTTATCTTGACCTTTAGGACGTTCCTCTCAGAGTCAATCTGAGCCCTTCCTTCGCGGGCAAGCCATCCTAAAGCCATGTAAAGCATAGCGTCATCTAGCTTAGTCTTCCTCTTTACTTCAAGCACGGTCGCTGGACCAGCAGAGCCGACTATACTAGAATAGACCTTACCGGCAGCGGCGCCGATTTCTCCCCATAACTCCATCCGAATCACCTCGATTTTTATAAATAGTGGTGGTTAAATATACTATCAAGCCTATAAAAAGGTTTATTGTCATATAGTAATGTTCAAGTGATGATAGCGCTCCATACCGAAGGGTGAAGACAAGGGTAGCTTCTGATGAACAAAATCGACTAATGAGAGGTGATATTGATGTTTGAATTGTTAGGTATTCCGGTTGTCGTCTCAGTAACGTTTCTGATGCTTTTTTACTGCCTGTATTACATAGCGCATTTGATGGACTGGAGCATAAGGACGTTGTCAGGCAACAAGCACAGAGTGATAGTTGATACAGAGATGGTGTGCAGCAAGTGCGGCGGCAAGGCTTGAGTTCAACTATCTAAGATTTTTTACTCTCTCGTCGAAGCCCTTCCTTAGCCTGTCGCCTATGAAGCTTCCTTTGAACCGGTCGGACCTGGAGGCGAGCGCTATTTTTGCGGCTATTGACCTTGCTATCTTGCCGCGCAGCTGTTTCTTTGAGCCTCTTATCTCAGGGAGCTGGAAGATTATGCCGTGCTTGGGCGGCTTCTTGCCGGTCTTTAGGAAGCGGAAGAACGCATCTTCTGCGCCGAGCACTTGAATTGTGCCTGCTGGGAGTATTGAGAGACGTTTTAGGCCGCCTGCGAGCGCTATCACCCTTGCGCCCAGCGTCGGTCCTACGAGCGCGTTTATGTTTGGAGCGATTTCCTCCATAAGGGACTTTAGGTACTCTTCGTTGTTCTTCTTCAGCTTGTATAAGTTGATTATGTTTTCGGAAAGCTCCTTTACGGCGGTAATGTCGGCTTCGTTGAAGCCCATGCCAAGCGAGTTCTTTGCTGAGTCTGCTATCTTTTTTGCGTAGTTTGGCTCCATCGCGAGTTTCTCCACGCTGAATGAATCCCTGCTGCCCAAGTCGCAGACTAGCTTCGCGTAAGTCTCGTGGTTTTCCATGAGGTAGTCGAGCTCGGGGTAGTGCAGGGAATACCAGTCGCGGAGGCGTTCTATGAGCCTGTTTATCGCCTCGTCTATGTCGTCGAGGGACTTGACCGCCTGTATTAGAAGCTGGTCTTTTTCCACGACCTTGAGTTTCTCCCTGGTTAGCAGGCGGTTGACCTTGCGTATCAGTTCCTCGATGCGCGATGAGTCGTAGCCTATGTCGTCGCATATCTTGTAGAGGTCGACGCGCTCCTTGTCTTCCGCGAAAGTTATCTTGAATCCTTTGCTGTAGAACCTCGGGGGGTTTTTAACGAGCACCTTGTTGTTGCCGGTGTCGCCAAGCCATTTCAACAGCTCCCTCTCTTCAGCGCATACAGACTCCTCGACCTCGCGCATCTTCTTGGCTATCAGGTCGACGTCGTCGGGAAAGCGATTCTGCTTGATTATCCTGTTCGTTTCAAGGACGAAGCTGCCTAGAACGTTGGTTGTTAGACGCATCATAGAGGTTAAAATAAAGGAGGGGGAGAATAAAAAAGAAGAATTGCGGGCGGTTAGTTTATAATCCGCCCAGCTTGTTTCTGCCGCCTGGCCCGTACAGGGAGCCACCGCTGCCGCCCTTCCTGTTTAGCACCTGCAGTAGGACTACTGCGGCTATTCCCAGCAGCACCAGGACCACAAGCACTATTATCACGAAGACCCATACGCCAGATACCAGTCCCGCGCTCTTGACTGCTGTTTCTGCTGTTGAGGAGTAGTCTTGCGAGGTGGCTGATAGGGTGTAGTTGCCTGCTTGGTCTGCTCCAGAGTAGACTGCTATGCCTGCGCTGTTGGTGGTTACGCTGGACTCGGTTCCGTCAGGCAGCTTGACTTTTACTACAATGCTTCCTACGGGCGTGCCGTGGCTTGTGGCGTTTACGCGCAGTTCGTCACCTTCGAACGTGGCCTTGAGCGCAAGCTCCTTAGGCTTGACGTTGAAGGTCTTGTTGTCTGTCGCGTAGTCCTGCTTCGAGACTATGACTGTGTGGACGCCGACTTTTTCTGTCGTGTATGTGTATTCGGAGGCTGTTTCGGTGCGTGCGATGCCGTCTGGGTTCCTGATTACTATGGTCGATGAGAGTAGGTTGCCTTGGGAGTCGCTGACTTTTATTGTGACGGTTCCGCCGAGCTCAACCTCGTTTTTACTGAGTATCGCATTCAACGTGCCTTTAGTGCTTAGCGACACTGACTGGTCGTTGAAACCGGTCTTCCGGAGGGATATATCGTATCTGCCGGCATGGTCGATGGTGAACGAGAATTCTCCGGCGGCGTCCGTTGTTCCGGATATCGAGGTTCCTGCAGCGGTGACTGACACTCCGGATACCGGGCTTCCTGAAGCGTCTTTGACAGTGATTTTCACGTTGTTTCCGACCTTCAGCGTGTCTTCAGGGGGTAATGTCACTTGGAACGCGTTCTTGGTCGTGAAGGTGTCTGTCGCGTCATCGTAACCTGTTTTTGATGCTTTGACCGTGTACTCGCCGACTTCAGACGGCGTGAACGTTATTTTACCGTCGGCTCCTGTAGTGCCGGGCAGGTTCTGCGTTGAACCGCCGGTCTTGGAGACTGAGACGGAGGCCCCGCTGAGTGCAGCGCCGTTGGACTGGACGTTTATTGACACCACCTTGCCGACGTCCTGCGGGTCTGGGGAGGCTGTTACAGTTAGAGGCGGCTTCTGTGAGACGGTTAATGTGAATATGGTCTCGGCGAAGCTTCCTCCGGACGCTATGAAGGTGTAGGTGCCGCTCGCGGATACGCTGAACGAGTCCGTGTATCCGTCGGTCCGGACTATTTTCTCCACGCCGCCTGGGCTCATCATAACCTTGACTCCCGTGGCTGAGCTTCCGCTTGATGTCACAACCTTCAGCTTGAATAATTCACCTACTTTCGGGCTTGCTGGGTCTGATGTGATGTTCAGCGAGTTGCTGATGTCAAGTGTCTCGCGCTTGAGGCAGTACGCGTCCTTCTTGTAAACGTCCAGCTGGTACTTTCCGTATGAGGTCTTGGTGAAGCGGTC
>JAPKXP010000063.1 GCA_026394745.1 Candidatus Altarchaeota archaeon | reverse complement strand
TCGCCGGTGAAAGTGCTTGTGCTCGACGTGGTTAAGCCACATAAGCCTCATATCGTGGAGTTCGGCAAGACGTTGTGCGAGGAGCACAACATAGACAGCGCCAGCATCACCGTTTACTCCTCGGACGAGAAGACGGAGTCCCTTAAGATGATTCTTGAAGGAGTTGACTTGGAATTCGAGCACTTGAAGACCATCATCGAGGAGAGCGGCGGCGTGGTAAGCAAGATAGACAAGGTCGTGATGGGCAGGAAGATTCGGCTTGATTCGTTTATATGATTTTGTTCCTCTTCAGTGTGCGGTAAATGCATATGCCGCCGTGAACCGCCAGCAATGCGACGAGCACGTAAGCAAGGTACGCGTTTGAATGCCAGTACTCACACCTTGCTTTGCCTATTATGCCTGCAACCCCCCACATGTCCACCATGCCGAATCCGGTGATTACGTAGACTGCCACAATCAGGAACGAAAGCCACGCAGTCGCCCTGTTCAAGTCATCGATTAGAGTAGCATCAATCTTCACTTTCTCACCGCCTTCAGCTTCACCCAGCTCATAACGCTGATGATGGATGCGATAATGCAGGTGTTAATTAATCCGGCTGCAGGGATTAAAAATGCTGCCGCGAGACTTGAGCCTACGAAAGCGCCGGCTAAGTCCACGCTGTACAGCAAGCCTGCGTCCCCGTTCAGCTTGTAGGCGAGCGGGAAAATCATCCCCACGACTGAACCAGAGGCTGCCATAAGCAGTGCGTAGGCGAGCTGGTCTTGCGCGTAAAGTATTCCTGCGCAGGCGATAAGCGGGACGACGGCGGAGGAAAGCACAACCCAATTGAACGCAGACTTTGCTTGAATCCTGCCGGCAAAGTATGCTCCGACTGCGAGTCCCATCATGAAGGCTGCGAGCATCAGGCCGACGCCGTGGTACAGTGAGCCGTAGGAGACTTGGTAGGCGACGAGCAGCACAACTTCTACTGCGGTGCCCATGAATCCCGCGGTGAACACAGGCAACTGTGTCGGCTTCAGCAGGACGAACATGGCAAACACGACAGCCAACCCGACGGCAAGGATAATCCCGTAGTCGAACCTAAACTGCCTGCTCCAGTAAGTAATCTGCCGCAGGTACGCGGTCGGCTTCAGGTCCTTGTTGATTTCGCCGCTACTCCCAGTAGACTCGAGGAAGTAGTTTATGCGCTCCTTAGTCAAAACCCCTTCCAGGTAGTTCCTGTTGACATAATCCGTTTGTATTCCCTTCCCTTCGATCAAGCCAGCGATGTTATAGCTTAGATTGCCGTCCGATGCTATGAAGTACGTCCTCACTCCGGGAACGATTATGACGTTCTTGAATACAGCCTTAAGCGTCCAGTACACGCTCGAATAAAGGAGCTTGGACTCAGGGCTCAAGTACTCGCCCGGCGAACTAAGGCTGACCGAGACTACGCCGCCTTCGCTAAGCTTCATCTTAACCTCGTTAAAGTACTCTACAGTGTAGAACCTGTTGAGCTGCGCGTTAACCGGGTCGTGGACGTTGACAAGAACCACGTCAAAGCTTGCGTTAGACTGCTTGATGAAGGACCTCCCGTCGGTATTGCGGACGAAAACCTTCTGGTTGTGCAGGCTGTTGTCAATCTCGAATCGGCTTGCCACCGAGACCAACTCAGGGTCTATCTCGACGTAGTCCACGGAGTCGACTCCGTACTTGAGTATCTCGTTGATTGTCCCGGACACTCCGCCAGACACAAGAAGCACCCTCCTCGGGCTTTCACGCTGTGCCATCGCGTAGTGGACTTCCTCCTCGCGCGAAATAACGCTCTCGCTCGAGAACAATGGTATGCCGTTCTCGAAAAAATTGTACTGGCTGGACGTCCTAGTCACGACTATGATTCCGTAAGGCGACTCCTCCTCAGCCATAATCCTCTGGCCAGGATACTGAACCCTAAGCGCGGAATCGTGTAGTCCAAGCTGAGGCACTATCGCAAGGAAGATAACTGCAACCGCAAGGACTGGATAAAAGAATCTCCTTAAACCCGACGCAATAAGGACTAACGCGCTCGCAAAGTACGCCGCAGACGCAAAATACGACACCTGAAAGGAATCCAGCGCGCCGGCAAAAAAGAAAGTGAACGCCACTCCGCCGGCGAGCGCGCCGACGCTCTCCAGTAGATAAGCTCTGCCAACGCCATCACCCCCCATCTTGCCTGATAGTACCTTACACGATAGTATGAATTGCAGGCCGTTCAGGACGCAGAAAACCGAAAGAACTGCGAAAGTGAATGCGAAAGTCAGTTGGACGCTCGCAAGCTCCCCCCTCAATAGAAAGTTTAATACTCCCGTCTTCGCGAAGTAAACGAGCGCAGGAAAGGATGCAGCCAAAACCAGATAAACTATTGCAAGCGGGCCAAAGCCATCCTTAACCTTCAAGCGTCCGCCCGAAAAACTCCCCGCAGCAGTTAAAACCAGCCAGTTGCCTAAAACCAGCCCGTAAACAAGCTCATTACCCTGGAAGACGCCGAAAAACTCCCGCATAAACACGAGCTGAGCGACCATCCCCAGGAATCCGCCCGCGAAAACCACCGCGTAAAGACGCTTCATCATCTTAACACAGATACAAAACCCGATACTTAAACATTAAATTAACCGCCCTGCTAATATAATACCCTATGGTTGACTACGACGCAATCGTTGTCGGAGGCGGCATAAGCGGACTACTCTCAACGCTCGCGCTGTCCAAGGAAGGCAAGAAAGTCCTGCTCCTGGAGAAGGACTCATACCTGGGCGGAGTCTGCAGGAGCTACAACGTCGACGGCTACACGGTCGACACCGGACCGCACATCATAACCCGCCTGGAGCACGGCCCTCTCAAGGCGCTGATGGACAAGTACTTCGAATTCACGCCAGTCTTCATACCGCACGGAAAATACTACGTCCGCCTCGGCGGCAGGGTGCTGCCGTTCCCATGGAACCTCTCGGCATGGCTGACGTTCGACCTGCTGCCGCCGCTAGACAGAGTATACCTGATGAGGACGCTATTCTCCGTATCCTACCTCTTCAGCTCAGACCCGAACCTCCAGAAGATGTCAGTCGGCCAGCTCATCGGCGAAGGCGTGAGCCCTGAAACCAAACACTTCCTGAACTGCATGTGCGCCTTCATGACAGGCGGAACATCAATGTACGACACGCCAGTCTCAAGGTTCATAGACAGCGAACACTACAAGACGCTATCCGACCAAAACCTGGTCGACAAGCTCTACAGCATACTGATGAAAGAAGGCGCGACAGACCAGACCTACCCGAAGAAAGGCATACAGTCGATAACGGACTCCATCATCGCATCCCTGCCGAAAGAAAAAGTCACAATAAAAACCCTCGAGGAAGTGAAAGTCATAGAAGCCGGTAAAAAGAAGACGGTCGCAACAGAGAAAGACAACTATACGACAGACCTCGTCGTATACTCCGGCTTGTCAAGAGACCTCCCGGACGTAATCAAAAACCTGCCTAAAGACTACTCAGAGAAACTCCGTAAAATAAAGAACATCCGCTCCCTAAGCCTTTGGCTCGGACTCAAAAAGAGGGTCTTCGAATTCCAGGGAAGCGAGATATGGGCTGACGGCGAACCCTACAGCTGGGTCGTGCCCACGTCAAACTACGACCCTGAGCTCGCGCCGAAGGGGAAGCAGCTTGTCGGATTCGGCTTCATACTGCCGAAAGACGCAAGACCAGAAGACTACAAGAAGAAGGCGCTCGACCGCATATACAAAATCATGCCGCAGATGGAAAAGCAAGTCGAGATGACGCACTACCAGTACCTGGTGCCAGAGAAGGCAGTCTGGACTGTAACCACGGAATTCGCCGACGTGAAAACGCCGGTCGACGGACTATACCTCGTCGGAACAGACACGACCAAAAAAAGCATGGGAGTCACGAGAGCGTCATACTCCGTGAACCAGCTGCTGGAAGAACTCAGGAAAGACAAAAAGATTTGATTTACCGTATAACCGGGTAGAATTCCTCAGCCTTCCCCCGGATAGTATAGTTCATGAGGTTTTTCGCGTGGAATAGTATCATGTTTAACCCGCCCTTCTCAATCCTGCGTGCTGACGTGATGAACCTCGCCTTCCTCGCGAGGATGCATTTGCCGTACTTTACGGCGCGCCTGCTCGTGTCCAAATCCTCGCAAGTCACGTAGTTCTCGGAAAATCCGCCGAACTTCCGGAACGCGTCCTTACGGTAGGCGACGCAGAATCCGTAGAAGAGCGGGTTGCCTAGTTTCGCAAGCAGCCACACTGATTCTGACGCGAACTTGTAAAGTATCTTGTTAACAATGTTGCTGTCGACTTCCACATACCCGCAGACGGCTATCACTTTCCGGTCCTTCTCGAACGCTTTCGCGATTTCAACGAGCGAATCCTTCTTGGAGAGCGTGTCCGCGTCAATGAACACGAAGATGTCCCCGGTCGCGCTTGAAGCGCCAAGGTTCCTCGCCTTCGACACCCCGCGCTCAGGCAGGTACATGACCTTGTCAGCGTACTTCCCCGCGACCTCCCTAGTCTTCCCGTCAGGGCTGCTGTCCACAACGATAATCTCGATGTTCCGGTAGTCCTGCGCCCTCAAAGCCTCCAATGTATCCTCGATGTACGCGTCCTCCTTGTAGCTTGGCAGGATGACAGAAAGCTTGAAGTCCATGGCAGTAATCCCTAAAGCGTCCTAGCAACAGCTATTACATCAGACAATATGCTGCTTGAAGTCTCCTTCGGTCCCGCTCCCGCTCCAGTCAGCGTAATCGGACCTGCGAT
>JAPKXP010000110.1 GCA_026394745.1 Candidatus Altarchaeota archaeon | reverse complement strand
TTTTTTCGCACGCTCTATCTTCAGGCTTATCCTCCTGACTTCCCCCTTAACGTCCTGGCTGTGTGTTGGATTAACTTTGCTGTTTGTGAGTTTCTTCAGCTCTTGTGCTATCTTGTTGACTGAAGTCTCGACTCCGGAGCCGATGTTGAATACCTTCTCATTAGTCTTCTTCTCGAGCGCCATCAAATTGGCAAGGGCGACATCCTTCACGTACACGAAGTCACGGGTCTGCTCTCCGTCGCCGAAAATCACCGGCGTCTTGCCTTCCATGAATCTGCCCGTGAATATCGCCACGACGCCTGCTTCGCCCAGCGGGTCCTGACGTGGGCCGTATACGTTGGCGTACCGTAGTATCGTGTAGTCTATGCCGTAGTTCATGCCGTAGAGTTCGACATATTTTTCCACGACATACTTGGAGGCGCCGTAAGGGCACAACGGCTGTATCGGATGGTCTTCGCCTGCCGGAAGGTATTTTGGCTCGCCGTAGACTGCGCCGCCTGAGGAGGCGTAGACTATCTTCTTTACGCCGTGCCTTCTGCAGCACTCCAAAAGGTTTATTGAACCGATTATGTTAACCTTCGAGTCGAACACCGGATCTGCGATGGACTTCCTGACGTCAATCTGCGCGGCGTGGTGTACGACATACTCCGGCTTTTCATTCCTGAATACTGAATCGAGTTTCTCATCCCCTATGTCCATCTCGATGAACTTCGCCTTAGGGTTGACGTTCTCCCTCTTGCCAGTGGACAGATTGTCTAGAACCACGACGTCGTATTTTTTCCCGATTAGAAGGTCTACTACGTTGCTGCCGATGAATCCCGCTCCGCCGGTTACTAGAACCTTGCTCATTCTTAAATATCAAATCTGCTTTAGCAGATTCGTATGTTAAAAACTGTTGTACTCAGCAGTTCTTAAAGTAGTCTATTGTCTTGAGGAGTCCTTCCTCCAGGCTGACCTTAGGCTGCCAGCCAAGCTTCGTCTTTGCCTTGGTTATGTCCGGGCGCCTCACCTTCGGGTCGTCTGTTGGAAGATTCCTGTAGGCGAGCTCTGAATCGGAGTTGGTCAGCTTCTTGATTATTCTCGCGAACTCAAGAACGGTTATCTCAGAGGGGTTGCCTAGGTTTACTGGCTCATTAAGGCCGGAGTTCATCAAACGAACTATTCCCTCGACGAGGTCGTCCACGTAGCAGAAGCTCCTTGTCTGGCTTCCGTCGCCGAAAATGGTTATGGGCTTGTTGTTGAGTACGGAGTCTATGAACGATGGTACGACCCTCCCGTCGTTCCTCCTCATGCGGGGCCCGTACGTGTTGAATATGCGCACGATTTTCGTGTCGATCTTGTAGACCCGGTGGTATGCCATGGTCAATGCCTCGGAGAACCTCTTAGCCTCGTCGTAGACGCTCCTCGGGCCGACCGAGTTGACGTTGCCCCAGTAGGTCTCAGGCTGCGGGTTCACGAGCGGGTCGCCGTAGACCTCCGAGGTGGATGCGAGGAAGTACTTCGCTTTCTTGTATTTCGCAAGGTCGAGTGTGTTGTAGGTTCCGAGCGAGCCGACCTTCAGCGTCTCGATTGGAAGCTCGAGATAGTCTATGGGGCTCGCGGGACTTGCGAAGTGCATGACATAGTCCACTTTGCCTGCGACCTGAATCTTCTCGGACACGTCCTGCTTCAGGAACTCGAAATCCTTTTTATTCCTGAGATGCTTTATGTTCTTCAGCGAGCCGGTAACCAGATTGTCGACGCAAACGACCTTGTTTCCGTCGCGTAAAAGCCTCTCGCACAAGTGCGAGCCTATGAACCCCGCTCCTCCGGTGACCACAACCCTCATGCCTTCAACCCCCTGATGTATTCGCGGACCTGCTTGCCTATGTCAGGCCTCATTAAGGCGTAGTCCAAGGAAGCCCTTATGTAGTCGAACTTGTTGCCTAAGTCGTACCTGACGCCTTCTATAATCCACGCGTACATCTTCTGTTTCTTGTTCAGGGACTTTAAGGCGTCGGTTAGCTGTATCTCTCCGCCGGCACCCCGCGGAGTCTTCTTAAGGGAATCGAATATCTCCGGAGTGAGCACGTAGCGGCCTATTATGCCCAAGTCCGAAGGAGCGTCCTCTGACTTAGGCTTCTCGATCATGTCGTCTATGGAGTACACGTTGCCTCCAAGCGGCTTGCCTTTTATCACGCCGTAATGCTGTATCATGTTGCGCGGAACCTTCTCGACGGCGATGATGGGCCCGGAATACTTCTCGTATAATTCAACGCAGTGCTTGGTGCAGGGCTTCTTCGAGAAGACTATGTCGTCACCAAGAAGCACTACGAACGGTTCGTCGCCGACGTGCTTTTCGGCGCGCAGGACCGCATGGCCGAGCCCCAGCGCCTCCTTCTGCCTTATGAAGTGTATGTCAGCCATCTCCGAGATGGATCGGACCTCTCGGAGTAGCTCGTTATCGCCCTTATGATGCAACAGGCTCTCAAGCTCGAAACTGTGGTCGAAGTGGTCTTCAATAGCCCTCTTTCCGCGGCCTGTTATGATTAGTATGTCGTCTATCCCCGACTTGACGCACTCCTCCACGACGAACTGTATTGAAGGCTTGTCGACCAATGGCAGCATCTCCTTGGGCATGGCCTTTGTAGCCGGAAGAAACCTTGTTCCCAGTCCCGCAGCAGGAATTACCGCTTTCATTGTGGATAACAATATGGAAGGCCGCTTTTAAATTGATTTTCCTCGATAATTAACATGGTAATTCACAGGGCGGGGGAAAAACACCATTCGGAACTTTCCGACTTGCCGCCGAAGCTGAATGCGTGCTGGGACAGGATATCCGACATGGAGAGCGTTGCTATGAAGGCTTTCAAAAATCCGCACGCTGTCTTGGAGGAAGTCAAGAATTCACTGAGGGAATCAAGCAACCCGGAGCGCATACTTTCAAGGTATTACGCAATCTTCAACACCCTGTTCAAGGAAAAAGTTTTCGCTGACAACGACGCCGCTTGGGAGAAGATAGTACGAGTTTCGAGACCCGGTCTGGGGGACTGGGGCGAAACGCCAACAGGCACGGGCTTTGCGGTATTCGGCCTGGCGCTCCGCTCCCTGAAAAATCCCGAAGCAGTTCTTGACGCCCTGATTTCGACTTCATCTTATGCCCCTAAAGAGGCGAGGGAATTCGCGCTCGGTGAAATCCCGCCCGGAGCTAGGGGCCTGCATATAATGACGACTGTCTGGGGTAATATGCCGGGGAGTATGGCCGCAAGCAGTGGAAGTACATTCAACAACTACTACCCGGACTACAACACGCTTGGAAACTGCGCTAAAATCGCGGAGGCTTCATTGAACGTGTGCCAAAAACCAGCTTACACGATGCTAGTCAGGGACCGAGTGGAGATAGGTTTCGTTGAGGGACGCGGACAATTCGATAACGCACTCCTGTGGGAGGCCTTCATGAAGGCCACCGCTGAGACGCCTTGCCTCATCAGCCTGCTTGTAAAACACAAGGAGGAGGTTATTGCAGGTAGGGCGATGGGCTCATTCGATCGTGCTGTGATGTTCCTAGACAGCGATGCCCACTCAGCCTCAATAAACATAGCTCCGACCCCGGGTTTTATGCTTGTTGAGGAGATAGGGACAGGCCACCAGCAGATGCTGATAGACTACGGGATAAATGAGACCGAACGGGGTAAGTTCCTTCCTGGAGCTATAACAATAAGAGACGGGAAACCCCTCTTCCAGATTACAGGCGGTTTAGCGGGTTCGCCACCGATAGAAGTGGAGAAGAATCTTAATCTGATTGCCAACCACCTGCTCAGGCTTGGCTACAGCCCGGACCTCTGCCTTAGCGCCTACACCGGAGAGCCTGATGCCATTGAATCATCAATCGGCGAGTTGGCTTCAGGCCAATTGAACATAAACGGTATAAGGAGGGAGAGGATTAAGGTCACGAACGTCGAGAGTCTGGCAAACCTGGGGGAGCGCGGCTATCTTGTCATCGATGAAAAAAACAACGTCCAAGACCTGCAGGGAGGGAGCGTTATAGTAGCGCCCGTAATGGTCTTGGGATACTGTTTTTACATAAGGTCGGGTGATCAGGTCGCTTTGTACAACATAAAGGCAAAGCACTTTGAGATAAGCTCCAACGCGCTGAATGTTGCGGAGAGGCTTAGGCAGGTTGTGAAACCAGACGAGCAAGGCAGAATCGTAGCGACGGGAGAATACGTAAAGTAAACTATTCCAGCAGTAAGCCAAGCCTTCTCCTGACCTCCGAACCGGTAATGACTCGCGAGTCAGAATCCTTTAGTATGCTATCGACTTCCGCTTTCGCCCTTGAAGAATCGACCCTGTTGACCGTCCGCCTAACAAGCTCCGCGCTCACTACAGGAATACTTATGTCAAGTATACCAAGGCCTATCAAAGCGACGATGCCTGCAGGCTCCTCCGCTATGTTGCTGCAGACGCTAACCTTAAGGCCCATGGAGTCTGCATTCTCCTTTGCTCTTTTGATTTGCTTCAGGACTTTTGGGTGAAGCTGGTCGTAGCCTTCCGCATCACGGGTCAGCCCAAGCACCTCCTGGGTTATGTCGTTCACGCCTATGCTGAAGCCGACTACGTCTTTCATGGAGGGCATGACCTGCTTAATACAGGTGGCATCTTGTTGGGGTCGCCACGCCTTATGTCGGTTAATCTGATGTAGAAGGGGCGTTTTTTTAGCTCAGGAAGGGAATCCTTCTCGTAAGCATCAACAGCCTCCAATAAGACGCCGAATATGTGTTGTCTCAGCACTTCCCTGCTTCTGGGGTCTCCTGGAGTGAAGGTCCACCCATAGCCTATGTACCTTAACTCAGACTCCATCCTCGCCAAGCCTACGCCGTCCATGCCAAGTTGTGCCAGCACCTTCACGCGGGTAGGCATCGGGTTGTCCATCACAGCATGTATTCTTAACTCAACCCCGTCTCTCGTACTGTTATTGGGTGAGGCCGTGTAAACCGGGAAAGGCATTTTGACTCTTTCTTTGCCTGCGACCCCGAAATGCTCGAGGAGCCGAGGCTCAGGATTCAACACCATGTGAGCGCCGCC
>JAPKXP010000158.1 GCA_026394745.1 Candidatus Altarchaeota archaeon | reverse complement strand
GAAGGGCATGATGTGGAGGTCTTTGAAAGCGGATGCCTGGCCTGGCATAGACGAGGGCCTCGCTAGGCTGGATGTAGACTCGCTTCGCGCGATGCACCGGCTTGTGGAGTACTGTATGTTGCCGCTGCCTAGGTTCGACGAGGAGCTTAAGGAGAAGTTGGGAGGGCTGGACAGGAAGAGTTTAGACAGGGTTGCTTCTTCATCGAGGAAAATAATCAATTATCTTGTGGTTAACGACTTTGAGGTTTTGTCGCAGGATGAGCGGCTGCTCGACAACGACGGCCTCAACGAAGCCCTGAAGAGTCTGAGCCACTACAACAAGTCCAATAGTACGGAGGACAGGAGGCGTGCGGCAAGCATGCTTGAGAGGCACTACGCCTTGTGGACTATTAACATTGGTTTGGAGCAACGGCAGAAGGGCGTGCGCAACATGGTCGCGGCGCTCTCCGACCCGGATTACTTGGTCAGGAAAAAGATGGCTGCGGCGGTGGGATACTTGAAGTCGCCGCAGGCGGTCGACGCGTTGAACAATCTTTTGGACGACCCTTCCGCCGCCGTCAGGAAGAACGCGGCTTTGGCTTTGGAGAACATCGGGGAGAGCCGTTCCATAGACACCCTCCGGCAGAGGCTGGAGCATGAGGAGGATAGGGAGGTTGTGGATTACTTGCGGGTTGCGATTGAGTCGCTGAAAAAGAAGAGTAATTGATGTTATACTTATAATATATTTGTATTGAGTAGTGTATACCATGGCAGCCGCTGAGAAGACCAGGTATTTTGTGGTGGCTCGGCCGGAAACGCTGGAGCCTCTGGAGTTTAGGGTGCACGACGAGATGTATATCCCGTTGAGCCACAGGGACCTTTTACCTAAGCCGCTTGAGGTCACGGACTCCAAGAGGATTGAGGACGTGCGGAGTCTTCCCGTAGGCAGCGTGGTTGCCGAGCAGGGCGGCAGGAGGTTCCAGTTGACCGTGAAGCCTATTTCAGCCGGAGACAACATCGAGCCTCAGGTCACGGGGTTGAACGACATCGAGCGCGGCGTTGCGGAGTATGCGATTGGGGCGTACAGGGGATTCTTCAGGATTCCGTCTGAGGCTGACAGGTCTGAGATGGTGCAGGCTCTATATAAGGAAACTAAATTCGATATTATCCGGGGCTTGCGTAGGATGCCGTCGGAGCAGCAGGATATCTTCCTGGACATAATCAGGGAGTATAGGGACAATCTTTGGCCGAGGGACGAGCCGGTGAACAGGATGAAGGACGCTTTCGCGAAGGAACTCGTCGACGCGGTCGTGAGGGCTAGACACGCCCCTTAGTGGACGGGACTTGCGTGCCGGTTATCCGTGTGGCTTCTTTCATTGCCTTGGCGAGGGCCTTGAATGCGGACTCTACTTTATGGTGGTCGTTCCTGCCTTCCGCCTTCACGTTCAGGTTGAATTTACCATTTACCGCGAAGCTCTCCAGGAAGTGCTCTATGTTTTCCTTGCTGACGTCGCCGACCTTCTTCTCGTGGAATTCGCTGAATGGCAGGTTTATTTTTGCGGACGGCCTGCCTGACAGGTCGACGCTGACTTCAGCCTTGGAATCGTCCATTGGCACTATGGAGAATGCCATGCGGCTTATGCCCTTCTTGTCGCCGAGCGCCTTAAGTAATGCTTCGCCGAGGCATATTCCGGTGTCTTCGACCGTGTGGTGGTCGTCCACGTGGACGTCGCCAGACGCCTTGATGTTCAGGTCGAAGCCGCTGTGCTTCGCAAAGTTCTCGAGCATGTGATTGAGGAAGTGCAGTGGCGTCTTGACTTTGGACTTGCCAGTCCCGTCGAGATTCAAGTCGACTGTTATGCTGGTCTCCCTAGTCTTCCTTGAAACCCGCGCCTTCCTCGCCATCAGAATAGAATTACTTTTTACTTTTTAATAACCTACTTGGGTTTCGCTTCAGCCAGTATCTTTTGTATTTTGGCTATGTCTCCTGGTTCCAGCCGTGGGTAGGGTATCTTGTTGAGCGTTAGGTGTAGTTCATGGTCTTCGAGGGCTGGCTTGGCCTGGCTGCGGATGGAGAGCGCTTTAGTGAACAGCATTCTTGTGGTGGAATCCTCGCTCCTGCGTTTGTCGTCCCGAAAGTCGACGTTTTCCACCAGACCGGGTTTTGCGATGACTGCCTCCAGCGCGTGAGACATCGGGAACATGTATTCTCCCAGGCCGTGCTTCATTCTTTCATATAGACTGTGGGCGTCTCCGTGTCCGGGCTCCCTTGCTATCCGGTCCGCTATGAGACGTAAAGCCCTCTCGGAGTAGGCTTCAGGAAAGTTGGCTGGGTGCAGGTATTCGGGCTGGCCTTCAGGCACGGTCACCGTCTCCAGTAGTATGTCATATGAGCTTCTGCGGGGCGCTGCCTTCTCCTGCCTTTCCAGGTAGTCGAAGACCTGCTTGGCTTTTTCTGGGGTCAAAGCCTCGCCGAGCTTCTTTTTCAGCTGGTCGGATACTTTCAGTTCACTGTCAATTAAGTCCGGGAAGAGCTCGCCCTGTCCCCTGGCGTCGAAATAAGTGCCGCCGGATTTAGTGTACTTTGGCATTACCTAACCCTTATTTTTTCTTTGTTAATAACTCAGTGCCCTTCTTCGCAGCCTTTAGGACAAACCCCCCACCGGGGATGAACAATCCTACTGCATCAGCCCCTAAGTCAAATAGGTCTGCCTCGATTATCGC
>JAPKXP010000198.1 GCA_026394745.1 Candidatus Altarchaeota archaeon | reverse complement strand
GTGTTGCAGAAGATGATTGCGCTCTCCGGCGACTCGTTCCTCAGGACTTCCACGAAGGCGTCGAACTTGTCGGCCTTCGAGGTCTCATAGTAGCTCTGGTCTACGTCCGTGACCGTCAGCTCCTCCGTATCAGAGCTGGTCGATATGAACTCCGGCTCGCACATCATCCTGCCAACGAGGCTCCTCAGGTTCTCGGGTATCGTGGCCGAGAAGAGCATCGTCTGCCTTTGCTCCGGCAGATATGATATGACGCGCCTGATGTCGTCTATGAATCCCATGTCAAGCATCCTGTCAGCCTCGTCCAAGACGAAGGTCTCGACGCAGTCTAGGCGCAGAAGCCTTCTCGATATGAGGTCCAGTATCCTCCCCGGAGTCCCGACGATGACCTGCACCCCATCCTGCAGCTGCCTGGCCTGGGCGTTTATGCTCTTTCCGCCGTAGAACGAGCCCACGCTGACCTTCTTCTGGTAGCCTACCTTGCGTATCTCCCCGCTCACCTGCTCTGCGAGCTCCCTTGTGGGCGTGAGAATCAGCGCCTGGACGTTCCTCTTGTTGACGTCCACCTTCTCGATTATCGGGATGGCGAAGGCCAAAGTCTTGCCTGTCCCCGTCTTTGCCTGGGCGATAAGGTCCTTCCCCTGCATGAGGATGGGTATCGCCTGCTCCTGTATCGGCATGGGACTTGTCAGCCCATGATATTCCAAATCCGCTAATACTTGGCTGCTTAGGTTCAAGCAACCGAATCCATTGTTTTCCATTGTTTACCTCTCTTTTCGCGAGAGCCTTCCAGCACCGGCATGCCATGACGTTCTTCGTTCGGCATGCCATGCAAAATCAGCAGATTCCTGCTTTTTTCGGCATTTAAGGCATATGGCCTATGTTGCTAAAACTCTCCAGACGACGTTATCGTCTGTTGTAGAATTCAGGCGTAATACAATCAGTCAGATAATACTTGTGAGCATTATTGTACGTGAAATGTGTGTTACCAAAATTCTACTCGCTACCCACTATAAGGAAGCACCGGTTAATAAATGAAAACGGCCGAGTATTCATTACCTGGAGGAAAGAAGCAAGGCCAGGGGAGGGCAGTCTATAGGCTTGCAGGCGGATTCGGTCGAACTGCCACAGGCGGTTAAATTCGTATACGACAATAATAGCGGAAAATGATATATCGCATCCTGAAGGCTGCGATATACATTTCGAACAGTAATTCGACTGCGGCCTAAAGCCGCAGTATAAGGCAATTCAAAATGAAAGACGGCTGGCTGAGACGGAGGATAGTCTGGTACCTGAAAAGACAGGAGGTCTTACAGGCACATAAGCGCAGGGAAGGCTCATGCAGGCGCTGCGGCGCATGCTGCAGCGGATGCCCCTTCCACGACGACAAAGCCAGGGCATGCAAGGTCTACAGGATGCGGCCCGACATCTGCAGGATGTTCCCCCTCACCCCGCACGACATCAGGAACGTGAAGACATGCGGGTTCAGGTTCAAGAAAGACGAGGATGACCAGGAAGAGGGCTTCGACTGACTATTTCACTTCCTTTATCCTCAGCCAGCCGAGGAGTATGTAGCTTAGGAAGAATATCATCACCACCCTGAGGGCAAGCGTCATGTCCAACACGAAAAGCGTGAGGAATATCGCCAGAATCATCGAAAGCGTCTTTCGCCCCCTAAGGTCTATCCTATAGTATTTCACCCTCGAAATCATCAGGAGGGAGAGTATGAGCAACAGGTGGTCCGGCGCGAGCGGAAGGTCGGGCCTAATCAACACCACCGTCGCGAGAAATCCTCCGGTGACCGTGGTCGGCAGGCCGAAGAAGAACTGTGAGTTCTTCGTCTTCAGGAAATAGAGCAGCCTGAACCC
>JAPKXP010000185.1 GCA_026394745.1 Candidatus Altarchaeota archaeon | reverse complement strand
GTCAGTTCAGGACAAAATCCGCTCATATTTTCGAGGCGAACCCAAGCCTTAAATGAGTGATTAGGGAGTGAACCACGCCCAATTTAAAACAAAAGCCAACCAGCGAGTTGATTCTATTCCCTGGTACTACTTCGAATCCTTAATCAGCCATTAAGGGAGCAACGCAAAGACTTTGCTGGCTGTATATGTGTACCCCTATCTGGCCGGAGAGTTATTCCCTCCCAAGTGGTTTACGGAGAATATCCTCCAATCAGGACAGCCATCTCAAAACAGCTGTCTAGATTACGTATCCAAGGGATTTTGATTTAGTCAAGAGTTAAAACATGCTTTCACAGCGCAACATCAGGTCGTCGTTTTTGTTTCTGTTGTGCGTTTGTTTGTTCTGGTGTAACGTAGGCGTGTGATTGGAACATCACTTCTCAAGTATAAGTCTTTGAGTGAAATCAGTAGCCTTGACGGGTGTTCGCCCTGTTCTCCGGTTGTCTGTTGGTGAATCCGACGGGAGCAAACCTATCAAGGTTCTGAAAAAGCGCAAAGGTTTTATACAGGAAGAGCGCTCTAATTATCTAATGGAACGTCCTATTTACCCTGACAAAGTCCGCATGGATTTGAAAAAATGCATTCGATGCTACTGCTGCCACGAACTATGCCCGCACCAAGCCATAACACTAAAAAAGCCACTAGCGTGGATAAACTACCTAAGAAATTATCCTCCTTAGGGTTCTTGACCAGAGGCGCACCTCTAACTGATTTTTATGATGGTTTTTAATAGGTTAAACGGTATGAAACGTATGCTCCTTATCTTATTCATCATTCTGGTAGTTTTGGTCTGCGGGTGTGATTTCTTAGGAGATGATAGTGGACGGGTCATCAACCAGTCAAACCTTACGGATATCAAAAAAGAGACCGGGATAACTGATGAGGCGACGCTAAAAAAAACCGGCGCGGACCCGTTCATGAACTGCACTGCCCCTGATGAATTTGAGTATTCGACCAAGAGATTCTGTTTGATAGACCCACGGACGGGCAAACCGCTGTTCTACTGTCGGCCGAACGAAGAGAAGAACAAAGTGGTTGCGGTCGTCAGGAAGGGCGGCATCTACGACTCAGAGGAGATAGGTTCGCAAGCCTCGGAATACTACGAAGCGGTCAGAAAGGACCTGGGCATCGGGAATGCGGGCTTGAAGAAATTCGAAGGAACGACAATAGCTGAGCTGGACGAGTTCGCCAGCAGCTTATATGTGGACGATGACATCGGTTATGTCCTCCTAATAGGCGACGACCTGCCGGTCGCCGACGTCAACGAGACGAGCATAGAGAATCTGGCTGCCATCTACGGGAAGCTGGAATGCGCCAACAGGGACTGCGACAGTCACTCCTGCAGAGACATGGCGATCTCCTACATACTGCCGCCGCTCAAATACACGGACGAAGAGAAAACAGACTTCGTCCTTAAGGTGCTGGAGACTTATACTGGCTATCACGAAAATTTCGATGCTGTAATCGGCCAATACGAACGCTCAATACTTGCCATAGGCGACCTGGAACTTGGCCTCCAGCCACGGGGGTACGACCTGCCGGTGGTCGCAATCCAAAACACAGAGTATGAGAGGGTAGTCGAGGAGATGAAGAAGAAGCACGTCCTGCTGTTCCTTGGTGTCCACGGAGCTCCGCATGTGGTCGGCATGGGCCTAGCCGCCCGGGGAGTGCCTCCCGGCTTCGCATATCCTTACTACACGAGCCTGGAGGAGTATTCTGATTTCACGGATGAATACGGCGCCCCCGCGCTGTTTGTCGACTCCGGAGCATGCCAGTCAATGGCAATAAACTTCGGTACCGTCGGCCCAAACCCCTGTTGCTGGCCCCAGGCGTTCATGGACTCTGGGGTGTGGGTATATTACGTAATCCCCATGGATGTACCTCTCGCGACGGATTTAACAAACAACACCATAGGCCTTGCAATCAGGAAACATGTCGTAAGCCATGACTACATTTTCGGGGACATACTAGCTCACATGAA
>JAPKXP010000088.1 GCA_026394745.1 Candidatus Altarchaeota archaeon | reverse complement strand
CTGCAAGAGCGTGGACCAGAGGGGCGACCAGTGCGAGAAGTGCGGTAAGCAGCTTGAGCCTGATGAGCTCTTGGAGTCGTACTGCATAATCTGCAGGAGCAAGCCTGAGATGAGGGAGACGAAGCACTGGTTCTTCAGGCTTTCCGAGTTGTCCGAGCCTTTGAGGAAGTGGATTCTAGGGAACCCGCATTGGCCTGAGAACGCGAGGAATTTCGCCTTAGGGTGGATTCGCGAGGGCTTGCAGGACAGGGCGATAACAAGGGACTTGTCCTGGGGGATTCCCGTGCCGCTGAAGGAAGCGGGAGGGAAGGTCTTGTACGTCTGGTTTGACGCGCCCATAGGCTACATTTCATCGACCATGGAGTGGGCTGTGAACAAGGGCAAGCCTGACGAGTGGAGGAAGTACTGGACTGCGCCCACGAAGATCGTCCACTTCATAGGGAAGGACAACATACCATTCCATACGATAATCTGGCCTGCGACGCTCATGGCCGAAGGCTCGTACCAATTGCCCTGGCAGATTGCGAGCAACGAGTTCCTGAACCTTGAAGGCGAGAAGGTGAGCACCAGCAGGGGATGGGTGATTTGGCTGCACGACATACTCAATGAGTTTGACGCCGATTCAGTCAGATACTACCTGATTTCAATCGCGCCTGAAACACACGACTCAGACTTCAACCTAAACGAGTTCCAGGAGAAGGTAAACAAGGAGCTTATCGGCACGCTAGGCAACTTCATCAACAGGACGCTTTCTTTCATAGAGAAGAACGGCGGCGTAATCCCGGAGCCTGGTGAGTTTGATGCCGAAGACAAGATCGTCATCGAGGCGATGGAGAAGGCGCCTGCCGAAGTCGGCGGCTGGGTTGAGAAGCTGAGCGCGAAGAATGCGCTATCCAGCCTGCTTTCGCTTGCTCAGAAGGGCAATGAATACTTCCAACACAAAGAGCCTTGGAAGAACGAGAACAAGACCACGCTTTACGTGTGCGCCAACCTGGTTAGGACTATTGCCGTCCTCATGCACCCGTTCCTGCCCTACTCCGCACAGAAAGTGTGGGCGATGCTCGGCGAGAAGGGCGCGTTGAAAGACGAGAAGTGGGCGGACGCAGGCAAACTGAGGGTGAAGCCCGGAAGAAAGATTAGCGGGGTGGGAGTATTGTACGTGAAAATCGAGGACGAGAGGATAAAGGATTTCAAGGAGAAGTTCCTCCACACTAAGAAGAGCGAGGTTAAAGAGGTAAAGAAGATGCCTGAAGTAGACTACACGGAATTCGAGAAGATGGACATCAGGGTGGGAGTGGTGAAGAACGTTGAAGACCATCCTAACGCGAACAAGCTGCTTTTATTGAAGGTTGACTTGGGAGACCTTGGAATACGGCAGATTGTCGCGGGAGTGAAAGAGACTTACACGAAGGAGTCGCTCCTGGAAAAGCAGATTATCGTAATAACAAACCTGAAGCCCGCTAAAATCAGGGGTGTGGAAAGCCAGGGCATGCTTCTTGCCGCAGCAGACGACGAAGGGAAGGCGATAATCCTTTCGCCTGACAAGAAGGCTAATGCGGGAGCGAAGATAAAGTAAAAGTGGCAGACTACGACGTGATAGTAGTGGGTGCTGGTCCTTCAGGCTCTACTGCCGCGAGAGGATGCGCGAAGGCGGGGCTTAAGACGCTGATACTGGACAGGGAGAAGCTGCCCAGGTTCAAGGCGTGCGGCGGAGGAGTCACCGTGAAGGTCGACAGGATAATCGACTACAAGATTCCTGAGGAAATCATAGAGAGGAAGGCTTACGGCGTACGGCTCAACTACTGGAACAAGTCCAACTCCCACCTGAGGGAGTATCCGATAACGAACCTGGTTTCAAGAAGCAGGTTCGACAAGTTCCTAGCCGACAAGACAGTCGAAGCCGGAGCGGAGCTTATGGACGGGACGATAGTCTCATCAGTCTCCAAGGAAGGCTCGACTCAGACCGTCGAATCCAGCGAAGGAAAGTTCACCGCCAAGATGATTGTGGGCGCGGACGGGGTCAACAGCATCGTATCAGAGAGAGTGCGCCCGAGATTAACGCAGGACGAGCTTGCGTCAACGATAGAAGCCGAAGTCCCGATGAGCCCAGAGGAGATTGACGTAAAGTTCGGGAATTTTCTTGATGTATACTTCGGAAACTCCGTGGGCATAGGCTACGGCTGGATTTTCCCCAAGAATGACCACATAAGCGTCGGAGTCGGCTCCCTACTACGGATGTTCAAGAACCCTAAACAAAGGTTCATCGAATTCCTGGGGAAGATGAAGCTGCCATTGGACGTAGAGTTGCACCCGCACCTGATACCGCTCGGAAACCCGAAAAGGAGGGTAGTGTCAGACGGCATAATACTCGTCGGAGACGCCGCAGGATACGCCGACCCGCTTACCGGCGAAGGAATCTACTCTGCGATACATTCAGGCAAACTAGCTTCGGAGACCATAGTGCAGGCTTTCGATAAAAACAACTTCAAGGAGGAATTCCTCAGCACATACCACACGGAATGCAGGAGCGCGTTCAGCGAGGAATTCAGGCGCGCGAGGAAGGCCGCCTGGGTCATATACGGAATGCCCTTCATCTCCTACCCCCTGATAATAGGCAACAAGGAAGTCCTGGAAAAATACGTGGACATCCTCGCAGGAGAAACAACCTACAAAGCCTTCAAACAATGGGCGCAACCGAAACTGCCGTCCCTACTTCTTAAAGGCCTCCTAGGCCGCTAAAACAGTTCACGCGAACAACGGCGCGAACAAAAGCGCTACGATGCTCACCAGCTTGATGAGTATGTTCAAGCTTGGTCCTGCGGTGTCCTTGAACGGGTCTCCTACGGTGTCTCCGACTACCGCAGCCTTGTGCGCGGGACTGCCTTTGCCTCCGAAGTTTCCTTCTTCTATGTACTTTTTGGCGTTGTCCCATGCACCGCCGGAGTTCGCCATCATGACAGCCAGTACGAATCCGGTGACGACGTTTCCTGCTAGCAAGCCACCTAATGCAGTCTTGCCGAGGAGGAATCCGATGGCTAATGGGGTTACGACCGCAATAAGGCTTGGGACAATCATCGCGCGTATGGCGGCGCTGGTGCTGATGTCAACGCACTTCTTGTAGTCGGCCCTCGCGGTCCCTTCCATCAAGCCTTTGATCTCCCTGAACTGGCGCCTGACCTCTTCAACCATCCGCTCGGCAGCCTTTCCGACAGCATCCATGGCAAACGAGGAGAACACAAAAGGCATGAGGCCCCCTATGAACAAGCCGGCAGTCACCTTCGGGTCCATTATGTTTATCACATCCAGCTTTGCGGATGTAACATAAGCAGAGAATAACGCAAGCGCTGTCAGCGCAGCTGAAGCTATCGCGAAACCCTTTCCTATAGCGGCAGTAGTGTTGCCGACGGAATCCAGCTTCTCAGCGCGCTCGCGAACCTCCTTGCCCATGCCGCCCATCTCAGCTATGCCTGCTGCATTGTCTGCGACCGGGCCGTAGCAGTCCGCCGCAAGGGTTATTCCTAGCGTGGACAACATGCCGACGGCAGCTATGGCTATCCCGTAAATGCCTGCGAGCTGGTACGAAAGTATTATAGATGCGGACACTATCAAGACGGGAATCATGGTGCTAAACATTCCCACGCCAAGACCTGCGATTATCACAGTTCCTGCGCCGGTCTTTGCCGCATTAGCTATCTTCTTTGTAGGGGAGTAGTTGGCTGAAGTGTAGTATTCGGTTATCAGACCGATTATTACTCCGGCCACGAGACCTGAAATCATGCTCCAGTAGACGCCCATGTTTGCAGGTCCAAGCAGAGCTTCCGTTATGAAGTATGATGCGATTGCAGTAATTATCGAAGCTGCTATTATGCCCTTGTTGAGGGCGCCTTCCACATTGTCGCCTGACCCCTTCACGAAGAAACTCCCTAAAAGCGAGGCCAATATCCCAGCGCTCGAAACTGCGAGAGGAAGCATTATGGCGCCGTCGGAAGCCTTCATGAAAACGATTCCAAGAACCATCGCAGCCACAATGCTTGCGACGTAGCTCTCATAGAGGTCTGCACCCATGCCTGCAATATCCCCTACATTATCCCCCACTAAATCAGCTATAACAGCCGGATTACGCGGGTCATCTTCTGGAATCCCTGCTTCCACCTTGCCCACGAGGTCCGCTCCGACGTCAGCGCCCTTGGTGTATATTCCGCCGCCGACCCTGGCAAACAACGCTATTGAGCTCGCGCCGAAGCTGAAGCCGAATATGATGCTGGGGTCTTTGAATATAAGGTACAGCACGCTGACCCCGAATACGCCAAGGCTGACTACGCACAGGCCCATGACAAGGCCGCTGGAGAACGCAATCTGGAGTCCTGAGTTCAAACCCTCCTTGACCTTCTGGGCGGTCCTCACATTAGCCTTGACTGCTATCCTCATGCCGATGTTTCCGGCGAGAGCCGAGAATACCGCACCCATAACGAAGGTCGCTCCAATCCAAGGCTTAGGC
>JAPKXP010000189.1 GCA_026394745.1 Candidatus Altarchaeota archaeon | reverse complement strand
GCGGCTGCCCCTTCAACTGCATCTTCTGCGCCGACGTCTCCACTAAAGTCCGGTCCAGGAGTCCGGCAAACGTCGTCGCCGAGCTTTCGCAGATGATTTCCGGGTACGGCCTGCGCAGGATAGACTTTGCGGACAGCGTGTTCACCCTCGACAGGCAGAGGGTCTTGGACTTGTGCGACTTAATCAAGAAGAACAACCTCCGCTTCAAGTGGACGTGCCTCACCAGATGCGACCTCGTGGACGAGGAGCTTCTTTCGGAAATGAAGTCCGCAGGCTGTTTCCTCGTATTATTCGGCGTCGAGTCCGGCGTCGAGGAAGTGCGGGCGCGCATCGGGAAGCTGATTAGCGACGAGAAAATCAGGGAGGCGTTCAAGCTCTCCAGGAAAATCGGCCTCAAGACCGGCGTCTCGGTCATGTTCGGCCATCCAAACGAAAAGCTTGATGAAATGCGAAAGACCATCGACTTTGCATGCTCCCTGAAGGCGGACTACGGCGTATTCAGCGTCAGCGAACTCATGCCTGGAACCAAACTCTTTGAAATCGCAGTCCAGGAAGGATACGCGAAACCCACGCTCTGGCAAGACTATATGCAAGGCAGAATACCGCACCTATACTACGCACCCAAAGGAGTGACGTTCAACGATCTGCTCGCCGTAACCGCCCAAGCACACAAAAAATTCTACCACAACCTACCCCACATAATACAAAGAATACAAGGAATAGACTCCAAAATAGAACTAGACGAAACAATAAACACAATACAAAACTACGTATTGGACAAAGCGGGGATGTAAAAACCAAAGATTAATACGGGGGAGGGATTTGAATTCTCGAAGTCCTACGACGCGGGAACTGCCGAATTACGGGTGGATGATGCGTTATATATCCTAATATTTCCCATGTTTTATCATGGTCTTGAAACAGCATACGCCTCAGGTGGTTGAAGGGCAGTTAGTGGAGTCAATGCAGAAGCCGAAAAGCCAGCTAACCAACGTCATCCAGGTTTACGCTATTGAGGAGACTGTCACCCATAAGGATGATATAACTGCTCAAGGCTTCGGTTACAGTACCCCTTTGAGTGCGCCTGTTAAAAAGACTCATTTCCGCTGGCAGGGGAAGCTGCATGGCTCCGGGCCGGGTGTCACAGGCAACAGCAACTCAAATGAAACGTTGGATGGCCTGGCAGAAAACTGGTCGTCCAATTATCTACAACACCCAAACCCAGCCGCTAAAGCCGCAAAACAACCTTCCTATGGACTTGATTTTTCCCCTCCTTCAGAACTAAAAGGAGCCAGACCACTGACGATGCCTGAGAGAGAACAGTTTATAGACGCTTTCAGAAAAGCCAACATGGCAGCAGCCGGGAACAAACAGGCTTAGACTTACAGCAATCGAGCCAAGTATCCTTAATTTCTTTTAGAATCAGTTTGGGGGAGTGGTGTGCTATAGGGTCAGGCAGGGTTTTGAGGCCCATCATCCCGGAGGATGATATTTCTCGTCCGTCCACCTTGCGTTAGCTTGATGGTTTTGCGACATCCACATCACTCCAAGGAGCTTTCAATCGCTTTGATTGAATGCTTAACACTCCTATTGCGTGTTTTGCTATGGGATGTCTTTCACGAGATTATTGCTTGATAACCCCGCACACCTTATCTTGTATTATATAATATGATGTTATCATATAAATACTTATCGGTTCGGAGTTCGTCGGGCTGTATTGGACAAAAAATGCCATAAAAAAGAGGATTAATGAACAAAAGGATACATTAAATGAAGCCTTTCACGGCCTCGCTGTCTCTCGCAGGTATCGTGTCGTTGCCAAGTAGCGTGAAGAATTTCGCGTTTTCTCCGCAGCAGCAGAACGTCTCCAGGCCCTTTATGTTCTTCGGGCAGAAGCTTTTTCCTGCAGGATAGTAGTTCCATCCGAAGGAGCTGCAGTCCTTGCTCCTGCTCATGCACGCGCCCTTAAAGCTCGCGTTGATGCTTGTGCAGTAGCTCCAGCAGCCTGGCAGCGTAGTCTGCGTCGTGGCTGTGGTCGGAGTCGCCTGTATCGTGGATGAGGTGGATTCCACCGTGGTCAATGTGGTCGTAACGCCCGTATCCCCCGCCCCCGGAACGACGTCATTGGTTTCTACCCTGAGGAAGAACATTGCCGCCGAGGCGACTAGAATGACGGCTGCTATGGCCACGAGCGCGACAATCAGGTTGGAGGGTATTTTCCCTGGCGCGAGAGTCGGTTCGCTTGAGGGCTTCGGCCAGCCCGTGATGTCTGAAGCCACGTTCGCCTCAGTCGCGGCCTTGAATTCCCTCCTCCTCTCCGTCATCTTGGCTGAAAGGTTCTTTAGCGCGTCCTCGTACCTCTCGTCGGTCCTGGCGAGAATCTTCGTCGCGTCGTCGTAGAAGGGCGGGAACGTGTGCCCCAGTTCGCCGCCCCACTCTTCCGCTATCAGCCGGTGTTCGAAGGTCTTCGGCTTCACGCCCGGCATCTGCGCGGGCTT
>JAPKXP010000069.1 GCA_026394745.1 Candidatus Altarchaeota archaeon | reverse complement strand
GGTCTACGGGCAGCGGCAGTGGCACGACCATTATCACGAACAGCCCTAGCCATCCGTACTTGTCCATGATGGACTGGGCTTTGTCTGCGTTCGCGCCTTGTATGTGTTTTTGAACAAGCTTTGTGCCGTAGAAGCCGAGTGCGTAGTTCACGATGGTTCCTAGAAGGGAGCCGAAGGCTGCGTATAGCACGATTTCGACGGGGGATATGCTTGCTTTGATGAGCACGGGGAATAGTATTTCGGTTGTGAATGGGACGAATATCGTGGAGCCGATTAGGGACGCCAGCAATAGTCCGGGCAGGCCGTAGGACAGTACGATGGCGTATAGGTCAATCATCAGGTAAAATATTCCCTAGTGTCAATATTAATCATGGTTTACCGGGCGCTCAAGGTTTTGAAGGGGTATGTTGACGTTGCGTTCGGTCCGCTGGCGAGACTGCTTCATTTTTTTGGCGTTAAGCCAACGCACTTGACTCTGCTTTCGCTTCCTTTCGGGGTTTATGGGGCGTGGTTTGTGTTTGATGATCCTCTTCCGGCGACTGCCGCTGTGACGCTCTATTTTATCTTCGACTTTATGGACGGGACGCTTGCGAGGGTCACGGGGACGCATAGTGATTTTGGAGCTAGGCTGGATTTTGCCGTGGACCGGGTTGTTGCGGCGACGTTTCTGCTTTCGTATTTCTTCAACGAGGGCGCGGTTTTGCTGCCCGCGGTCGGGCTTGCGCTGATGCTTTTCATCAGCCTTGAGGACTTTAAGATTAACTTGTCTAATATATTACGATGACTAAGCTGTACCCGTGGGGCGGTAAGATGGAGTTTGGTAATGAGGAGAGTTGCGTAGCGCTTGTGACGTTGAGCGATAGGATGGATTTTTCGAGGGAGAAGGTTGCGGTCTATGGTTCGATGAAGACTGAGAATCTGGGTGTTGAGAAGGTTGTGGCGAATGTGATTAGCAATCCCCGCATCAGGTTCCTTATCGTTTGCGGTAATGAGGTTCGCGGCCACCGTTCCGGCGATTCGATATTGAGTTTGCATAGGAGCGGCGTGGATGAGAGCAATCGTGTCGTTGGGGCGAAGAGTGCCATCCCGTATATTGAGAATCTGCCGAGGGGGGCGATTGACAGGTTTAGGACACAGGTTGATGTCGTCGACTTGATTGACGTCACCGATGAGGCGAGGATTTTAAGCGTCATAGATGAATGTTTAAGCAGGAATCCGGGCAGCTTCGGCGAGCCGTTCATAGTCGAGCAGGTTGCGAAGGAGCAGAGGAGGGAGGTCTTGCACACCGACTTTGCCTTGCATGCCGGGATTGATTTGGACGAGTACGGCGTAGTTTCAAGGCCGTGCGGGGTAGATTAAGATGTTCACGTTCACTCGCGAGCAGAAGGTCTTTGAGGTCGGCGGCGTTAAGTTCGGCGGTCAGCCTGGGCAGAATCCGACAGTGCTTTTCGGGACGATTTTTTATGGGAAGCAGTTTAAGGAGCTTGATTCTGCGGCGCTTTCCAGGGCGAAGGATTTGATTCTCGCGCAGGAGGCTGTGAGCAAGGAGACTTGCGTTCCCGGCCTTGCGGACGTGTACGTGAAGACTGAGGACCGTTTGATGAAGGAGCTGAATCTCGTTCTTGATTCGACTGACATGCCTTTTTCGATAGACATTTCGGAGTCTTCCCTGAGGGTTAAGGCGTTGGAGTACTTGGACAAGGTCGGAGCGCTGGACAGGGTGGTATACAACTCCATAAACTTGGGGTTAACTGACGCGGAGGTCAGCGCCCTGAAGAAGCACACTCCTGCAGCTGCGATAGTCTTGGCTTACAATCCGAAGGACATGACGGTTGACGGGAGATTGTCCATACTCAAGGACGGGGCGCACATAGTCAAGGTCGGCGGCAGGGAGAAGGGGCTGCTTGACGTCGCCAAGGAAGTTGGGGTTAAGAATGTTTTGTTGGATACCGGCGCGACTCTTTTCGGTCACAGCGCCGCGGAGACGCTTCGGGCAATCCCTGTGATGAAGTCCGAGTATGGTCTTCCGGTAGGGTGCGCGATACACAATACGCTGGAGTCTTGGCTTTGGATGAGGGATTACCGTAAGAAGAGGCCTGAGGACTACGAGTGCTTTGACGTGGGCGTTAACACTCTTGTCCCGGCCTTGTGCGGCGACTTTGTGGTGTACGGGCCGATTGAGCTCGCACGCAAGGTTTTCCCTGCGATAGCGTTCACTGACAAGCTTGTTGCGGAGGGCGCGCAGGAATACTTCGGCACTGAAATTTCGGACGGGCATCCGTACCACAAGCTAGAATGATTGAGACTACTGTAATCGGCAGTTTTCCTGTGGAGCTTGACGGCGAAGTCTTCGCCGGAAGGTATTTCAACGGCAGGGTTGGGGACGCTTCGCTGGATTTGGTCAGGCAGGCTGTGGGGAGGCAGGTTAAGGCTGGAATCGACATTGTGAGCGACGGTCAGACGCGCGGTCATTTCGTGAAGATTTTCGCCAGGAATTTCCGCGGCATCGCGATTGAGGATCGGCCTGTCGTGTATGGGAAGGTGGAGTACGCGAGGCTTTCTAGCGTTTCATACCAGAAGTTCGTGAGGAAGATTCTGCCGAAGAAGGTTAAGCTTAAGGGGGTTATAACCGGGGCGTACACTATCGCGATGAACAGCGAGAACCGGTTTTACAAGAGGGCTGAGGATTTGGTCTTCGACTTGGCCAGGGGGTTGAATCGCGAGGCGAGGGCGCTCGACAAGGTGGTTGATTTCATCCAGGTTGACGAGCCGTTCTTGAGCGTCGAGTACCCCGAGTACGCACGGGAGGTCGTGAAGACGGTCTTCCGGGGCGTGAAGAAGCCGAGGATGCTGCACGTGTGCGGGGACGTCGCCGGCATATTCGACAGGCTCGTTGATTTTCCGGTGGAGATTCTGGAGCACGAGTTCGCCGCGAACCCGGACTTGTGGGAAACCGTGAGAGAACACAAGTTCAAGCAGAAAATCGGTGTCGGCGTGGTTAGGAGCGACTCGAACCGCGTGGAGACGGTGCATGAGATAAGGAAGAGCATGCTGAAGGCGATTGAAATTTTGGGCGGGGATAAAGTGTTGTTTAATCCGGACTGCGGGCTAAGGGATTTTCCGCAGGACGTCGCGTTCAAGAAGCTTTCCAATATGGTGGAGGCGAGAGACCAGATTGAAAAAGAAGGATACTGAGGAGTACGTTAGATTATGCCCTAAGTGTGGCAGTAGCAACGTAGAGTGGAGGCTGGGTTCTTCCGCGGTCAGTATTGCCGTTAGCGGCATGGGCTCTGCTGCGGTATTCGACGTCTTCACGTGCGCGGATTGCGGGTACTCCAGCCAGTTGATGCCGGAGTTCCCGTCCAGCAAGGTTGATGAGGTTCGAAGGTATATTAAATCCGGAAGCAAACATAATACAAGGGATGAAAAAGACGGTTGAGTTCAGGGAGGACCCGAAGGGGTTCTTCACTATCAGGGTTGACGCCAAGGGAGGCGTGATTGTTGCGGAGCATTATCGTAGGGTGAGGAAGGTCGTGAACGGCGCAAGGAGAACCGTGTCGGGCAGGATAAACAAAGTATTCAAGGGCAAGAGCGCGCAGAAGTTGTATCGCGAGATTCTCGCGCACAATATTGTTTCAAGGCTCGACCACGCGGCTTATTTAGGTTACGAGCTCGCTAAGGCGGAATACGCTTTGAGGAAGAGGCTCGATTACGAGCAGGACGAGAAACTTTAATCTTGCTGAGATGGGCATAAAGTCTAGG
>JAPKXP010000205.1 GCA_026394745.1 Candidatus Altarchaeota archaeon | reverse complement strand
GGTTTGCTTTTGTCTAATGACGTTGAGGTTTCGATGGTCAGTGTCGCGCGGGTTTTGGGTGTGGACAGGAGGGTTGTGCGTTCGGCGGTGGACGCCATTTTAGGTGATGAGAAGTTGTCTTCAGTGTACGGCAAGCTTTCTATGACGCCGTCGCTTCGGGAGATTGCTCCTTTGATGGGTTACGGCGCGGTCGAGATTGTTCCGACGGACGCTGCTGGGAAGGGTATTGTGGCTGGCGTTACGGGATTGATTAGCGATTATGGCATCGGGATTAGGCAGGTTGTTGCTGACGACCCTACTTTCGAGAATCCTGAGCTTACTGTGGTTACTGAGAGGCCGATTCCGAGAGAGCTTATTGATAAGCTGCTGAAGGTCGAGGGCGTGAAGAAGGTTGTTGTGTTGAGCTAGAACTTGTAGGTCCTGTCGCTTATCATTAGTAGTGACAGCGTTATCATTGCTGCTGCGTAGGCGAGCGGTTCGGTTATTCCTGCGAGGTACATTAGTGGCAGCGTCAGGTTGAATGTCACGGGGAGGCCGATGTACTGTCTTTCCTGGTTTTTCATGAGCTGCTGCCTTGCGAGGCGGACGATGCTTGCCGATATGAAGAGGACGAGCAGCGGGTCAAGCCAGGGTTCCGTTACCGTCATGTGCAATAGCACCGCTATTGCGACGCAGTAGGTTATGGCGTCCTGTAGGAAGTCGAGGTTCCTGCCGAAGTCTGTTGTTGAGTTCCTTCTTCTGGCTATCATGCCGTCGAGCAGGTCTATGATGGCTGCGAAGATTAGCAGGCTGGTGCCGCAGGTGTAGCATCCTTTCACGAAGAGGAATATGGCGTTGACGCTGGTTACTGCTGCAGCCAGCGTGAGGAAGTCCTCTGCCTTCAGGAGGTTTAGTATGCTGTGTTCTTTCACTGTTTACCTATTGACGCGGTTCTTTTTAATGGTGCAGGTGTTATATTTTAAGGATGGTAATAAGGAAGGCTTCACTGGGGGACGTCGACCAGATGAAGACTTTGATTGACTTCTATGCCAGTAAGAGTAGGATGCTTCCTCGGTCGTTGAGTTACATTTACGAGCACGTCCGGGAGTATACGGTGTGCAAGGAGGGGGAACTTGTTATCGGCTGCTGCGCCTTGCATGTGACGTGGAGGGATTTGGCTGAGGTGAAGTCTCTTGCGGTCGACCCCAGGTACATGAACAAGGGCGTAGGGAAGGACCTTCTTTTTGCGGCCTTGAAGGAGGCTAAGGAGATGGGCATTAACGAGGTTTTCACATTAACGTTGGAGAGTGAGTTCTTCCTGAAGAATGGCTTCAAGAAGACGAGCAAGGAGAAGCTTCCCATGAAGATTTGGGGCGAGTGCATCCAGTGCAACAAGTATCCGAACTGCGACGAGGAGGCGCTCGTCTACAAGATAAAGTAGATTCCAATCAGGATTAACGCTACTGCCAGCAGGTTCTTTATTTTGTTTATGTTTTTGTTGGAAAGCACGCTCCCTTTCCCGCGGTGGACTAGCAGAGATATTAGCGTGAAGTACCCTAGGTCCGCGAGCCAGTGGCATCTACATCAAGAGAGATGTAAACTTTATCTGTGCCAATACTGAGGATGATCTCATCTATAGATGGCTCTATCCCCTTACCCCATTCAAAAATGGTTATCTTATCGTTTGCCGTGAAAAAGTCGTATTCTTCTTTGGAATAGGAACGAATTCCCACCTGGACAATATGAAAGCCCATTTCATGGGCTCTCCTCATCACGCATGAATGAGCAAATTTGCTAACAAAGGACGGATCCGGGTTGTAATCGGAATCGTCATTGCGTAAATCACAATGTGCATCAATCTGGAAAATTGTAGTATTTTCAGAAACCCCCCTTTTGGAAAGGGCTGTGAATGCACCAATCGA
>JAPKXP010000201.1 GCA_026394745.1 Candidatus Altarchaeota archaeon | reverse complement strand
AACCATCTGCTCGAGCGGCTCCAATATGAATTCCTTGTCGCACCGGTACAACCTCGTCGTAATAGGCTCCGGAGGCTCGATGCTCCAAACCTTAATGTCCTGCACGCCCTCCCGCTCCGCTATGTTTCCGCAGAACACTATCAGGCCGTTCTTGGGAGTGGACTTGAAAAGCCTGAGGTGTTGTAGCGTCCTCTCCAAAGCGTCGACCACGTTGTTCCTCGTTGACGTGGACTTGATGTTGGTGGCGGTGCCCTGCTCGCTCGCGACCTGGCTCACGATATTGTTCAAATCGTATCCTGCGGGAACGTAGATTGAAATCAACTCCGTGTGTCTTCCGCGTTTCCCCTTAAGCTCGCGAATAATCTTCTTGAGCTTGTATTCATCGTGCGAATCCATCGTGGATTAAAAAACTAGCTTACCTGCTTAAAATACGATAAGTCAAGCTCGAAAGCGGATACGGGAATCTCAAGGCTGAAGTTCTGTAGGACCAGCGGATTCACTTCCCCGAATATGCAGTCTTTCGTTCGCGCGCACCTTCCGGCAGCAAAACTTTCGTGGTTCACTTCAGACAACCCGGAGTCTAGCTTCAGCGACTCCAACAGGCCTGCGACCATCGCCTTAACCTCGCTGAAGCTCGCCTTCGAGTGCGCGATTACGCCGCACAACCTTTTGCCGTCTCTTCCGTCCGGGCTGATGCAGTCGCCTATCTCAAACAGCCTCTGGGGGTACTCGCGGTTCTTGTTCTTCCCTAGCACGCCCATTAGCGAAGGAAGCAGCCAGTTCCTGCAGACCGAATGGTCCTGCGACAGCGAATTAACCGTCTCGGCGACAGCCTGCTCCGGAAGGTTCATCCTCTGGAACAAGTCGGTCTTGCTCGTCATAACTAGAGTCATTACCTCGGTGAATCCGAGGCCGACCATGTGGTCGCGCAGTTCATCGGACAGCAGCTCGAACGAGTCGGCCTTCCCTACGGTGGAAAGCTTCGGAAGCTCGGGCTTGAAGTTCATGTATCCGTAGGAAATAGCGACGTCCTCGACCAGGTCTATCGGATGCAGGATGTCGGTGCGGTACGCGGGCACTGAAACGGAAAGCTTGCCGCCTGACGCCTTCACGCCGAAGCGCATCCTCTCTAGGAGAGCCTTTACTTCATCGGGCTTGAGGTTTACGCCAAGAAGCTTGTTTACGTAGCTTAACTCAAGCTCCACTATCCTAGGGCTTAAATCAGGCTTCTTCATACTCTAAATATATGATTACGAGTCGTTATTAAATCTCCGGTAGACCGACGCGCCGCCGAATCTTTTAACCCGCTTGAAGTTCGCGTACTCGAGTTCTATCAGAACGTCGGTCTGGTTCTTAGAGAGGATGAAGTAGTTGACTTTAGAGTCCTCCTCGAGGACTGCGGGAAGCGGCGCGCACTGGAATCCGATTATTGAAGCGTTGACTCCGGTGCAGTTCACTTCCTGCAGGAGAGGACCTACAGTGTACTCAGACACATGGACTACGGGGACTTCCTTGTGCAGGAAAGTGTAGGCGCCGCTCTCAAACCACTTCATGTCGTAGGCTACTCCAGTCGAGTCCGATTGAGAGCCGACGTAGCGCATCGCAGCATAGTAGTCGTAGTCCTGGCTCCACGGGAAGTTGAACGCGAAGACCGCGCAGAATATGAGGACCATCGACAGGACTGCGTAGTCTGTCTTGCCGCCCCAAACCTCCCGCGCGCGCTCCAGGCCACGGGCTGACAACACGAAGAACAACGGGAGTATCGTGGCCATGAAGCGTAGTTCCTTGTGGGCTGAAAGCGAGAAAAATGCAAAGTAAAACAACAGTATAATAGCCAGGAATTTCGACTCGAACTTATTCTCGATGGAGAACGAAAGAAGCGCTAGGAGAGGCAGGTGCATCACGAATATGGCAGCGTAATAGTAGAACGGCTCGGAGCCGAAGATGGCGGACTTTCCTTCAACAATGTTCTGCCTTACGAACTCGAAGGGCGAATGCAGGAATGTACCCCACGAAAAGTAGTCGACTACACCCTGGGCGAGAACGACGACTATGAACGCCGCGAGGAACGACGGCAGGACACTGCGCCTCTTCACCAGACCGATTAAGACGAGCGGCACGACGTAAATAGCCTCTGCGAAGCGGAACATGAACGCAAGACCAAGGAAGAATCCCGAGTAGAGCGCGCTATGTTTCGAACCCTCCTTCAACGCAACGTAAAAAAAGTAGATTGAACACAGACTCAGGAACATCGCAGGAACCTCGCCCATCACCTGCGCGCTCAAGCCCAAAAGGAAACCGGAGAACACCGTAAAGAATCCGGCGTAGAACCCAGCCCTCGGAGAGTAGGCACGGGCCGCGAGGAGGTACGTCACGTAGACTATTCCAACCGAACACAAGACGCTCGGAATCCTCGCAACGAAGATAAGAGGCATAGGGTCGTTAACGCCGAGAACGCTGAGAATCTTGAACAACAAAGCCACAAAGTACGGGTACACCATAGACCTCATGCCGACCACAAGCTCCCAAGGCACAATACCATAGCCGAACACAAGACGGTGCGCAGGCTCC
>JAPKXP010000078.1 GCA_026394745.1 Candidatus Altarchaeota archaeon | reverse complement strand
TCCTTCTTGAATCCGACGATAAGGTAAACGCTCCTTACGCCAGCCTCCTCGAGAGCTGAAAGACCCCACTCCAAAATCGGCCTGCCTGCGACTGGGAGCATCGGCTTAGGCCTTGTGCTGGTTAGAGGCCGGAGCCTGGTTCCCTGTCCCGCAGCCAAAACAACGGCGTCCATCTTCAAGATATTATGGGCAGGGCAGAATAAAAGGATTGTTTAGTCGTCTATGCGACTTATCTTGCGGTTGATTGTCCTGCGCATTATTCCAATGGCAAGGTCTACCCTTGAGGAGTACTCTTTGGCCTTTCCAGGCCCTAATGCATTTACATTCTGCCATTCGTTCAGTACTATTCCGTTTCGCAGCAGGTCGTCTGTCACATACCCTTTATCCAGGGTCTGCATTCGGCCATCCTCTATCATGCCGAGCATCTCCTTTAACGGTGGTATCGCAGCCTTGTAGTCTGGCGGCAGCGGATGCCTTACGCCGAGGGAGTCTGGGAGGTGGTCGAGGCCGGACTTGTCGAATTCCTCGAAGTCGGTCACCATAACGCGGAAGAATTCTATGAACATCTTGTTGCCGGCGACTTGGACTTTAGGCCCTTGAGTCTGCTGGTTGACGTCGGCACGTAGCTCAGCGATTCTGATGCGTTGCGCCTCAATCCGTCTCATTGCTTCGTTCTCTGGTTTTGAGAGGTTCATGCTGTCGCGCACTAGACCAAACGCGTCTATCAATGCGAGCCCCAGGATAAGATGGTCTTGTTCTTCGGGAGTGCCAAGAACCGCCTTAACGCCGAGACCGTTGAGTCGCTCTGAAACCTGTCGGTCCAGCTGAGAGGCGAGTTCCCCGACCGGCTGCATCTTTTTTTGCTCTGCCATTGCTGTAAAAGAATGCTCAATACTTGCTTAATAACTTTTCCTGCCGTAGATTGCCGTCCAGTCTTCTCCCAGTATGTAGGCTCTTGCGAGGAGTCCGGCTACGTTCATGAGCGCCTTATGCTCCATGAATCCGGTCTTGAACGCCTTCCGCATCTTCCTAGCTAGCTCCATTACGCCTTTGTTCACGTAAAGATTCCGGTAGGCTTCCATGAAGTATTTTTCCATCTGCGCGGCAGTCATCCCGGAGGGAGTGTAGACGCAATGGCTTCCGTCGTATAGGCTCCAGTCGCCGGTCAGCAGGCGGCCTTCATTCTTCAGCCGGTCGTAGAGTCTTGTACCAGGGAATGGCGTGAGCATGGACACTTGAGCGACGTCGAAATCGCATTCCCCCATGAAGTTTATGGACTTCTCGATTACTTCGGGCGTGTCGTATGCTCCGCCCGAGCCGAGGATGAAATACCAGTATCCGAGCATCGAGGAGTCCTTCATCAGCGAGATTACGTTCTTCGCCTGTTCGACAGTGATTTCCTTTCCGTAGGAGTCGAGGACGTCCTGTACTCCGGACTCGACGCCGACGCTGACGCGGTAGCAGCCGTGTTCTGAAAGCAGCGGTATCAAATCCGGGTTCCGGTGTATGTCGTCGACCCTCGCCTGGACGCCCCACCTGAAGTCGAGCCCGCGTTCTTCAACTCCCTTGCAGAAGCCGGCGACGCGCGTGTAGTCGAGAGTGAAGTTGTCGTCTATGAATTCTATCATCGAATAGCCGTTGTCGAGGATGACTTCAACCTCGTCGAGTATGTTGCCGACGCTCCTAGTCCTCCAGGAGCCGCCGTGGAACGCCGAGACGGAGCAGAAGTCGCACTTGAAGGGGCATCCTCGGCTGGCGAGAATGCGCTGCTTTCTCGCGCGGTATTTCTTGGGTATTAATTCCCATGCGGGAGTCGGCAGGCTGTCTAGGTCTTTCACGCGCGTTATTGGAGAGTCGACGAATACGCCGTCTTTTATGTAGGATACTCCGTCAAGTTTCGGGTACTGTATTCCGGAGCTTAGACTGCGAAGCAGCGCCGGTAAGGCAATCTCCCCCTCACCCCGCACAACGTAGTCTGCGCCGGTCTCGCGCAGAGTTTCCTCGGAGAGGAATGTCGCGTGGTGTCCTCCAACGACGACTTTGACATCAGGGGCGTGCTCCCTGATTTCTCTTATCACCGCCCTTGCAGCAGGATACTTGGGGGTAGTGAAGGTGACTCCGACGACGTCCGGCGAGTGCCTGCTGACCAGCGATTTAACGTTTTCAACGGTCGCAAGGTCAACAGCCACCTCATGACCTTCCTCGATTAGCGGGGACGCCAGGTAAAGCAGGCTGTACGAAAAGATTGTAGTGTCGAGGAGTGCGGACGTGTCGATTCTTCCGTCGTGCGGCTGCAGCAGCAGTGCCTTCACGGTAAACTACTTGAGCTTGAAGATTAAATACAGGAGCGTCAGCCAGAACAGGACTATCGCAACGAGTGAAACGTGGGTGGTCGGGGAGACGATTAACAGGAGTAAAGCGAGCGCTGCGTAGCGCACATTGCCCTTCAGGAGGGCGTCACGCTGGTCGTAGAGTATCCAAAAGGGGAGTATCAAGTAAACGTAGTTGTAGTAGACCATGTGGGGCGTGAGCATGAGTATTGAAGCAATTAAAAAGGCGTAGTCCAGGTCGAACCTAGAGCCGGCCGATTTTACAGTGCGCTTGCAGTAGAGGTAGAGCAGGATTAGGAATGCGAGCGCTAGGATTACCTTGACCACAGTGAACGCCATCGGGTCGATGGAGAGTATCAGCGACTCTATGGAAGTGGTCGAGAAGAAGAGCGGAACCAGCACCTGCCAAAGGAACTTTTCCATCGTACCCCAGCCGGCCACGGCTACCGAGAAAGCGAGTATAACTGCGTCAGCGGCCAGCGCGTAAGCCAAAACCCGATACTTCCTCCTGAAAAGGAGGTAAGGGTAGACTATCAGGGAAACGAGCTTTATCATCGTGGAAAGCCCTAGCGAGACTCCCGCAAGCCAGGGAACGTCCTTCTTCATGGCATAGTAAAAGACGGTGAACAGAAGGAGCATCAGTATCGTGACCTGGCCTACGTTAAGGGAGTAATATAGGCTCGCTATGAACAGGAAGAATATCAAAAGGTTGATGCGGTAGTCTGAAAGACCCTTTTTTCCGGATGCGAGAAAGTAGACTGAAAGACACAACAGGATGAAAACCTGGTTCATGACAAGCCATGCCTTGAAAGCGACGGTAAAATCCAATAGAGTGAAGGGAGTGAAAAGTAATGCGACAAAAGGAGGATACGGAGAGGCGATGAAGATGCGGTCGTACCCGATACTGGACTGCGCGCTCCGAACCTCGCTGAAATTATAGATGTCGTAGCCCTGTCTGAAAGCCGACGAAGTGAAGTAGTAGCACGCCATGTCGGCGCCGGTCCTGACGTCGCCGGCAGGAGACGTATTGTAGACGAGCGCAACAGAAAGCGCGTAAGCTACCACAAGGAAAGCAAGGGAAACGTCAAGTAGCGTCGACAAAAAAGCCTTCATGTAAATTAATATAATGTAATCTCTAATAATCTGTATTCTCTAATGAGGGGTGGTTTGAATCACAGAGCAGCCTAAGAAATACGACCCGAAGGAAGCCGAGCCAAGATGGCAGAAGTTCTGGGACGACGAGAAGGTCTACAAGTTCAACCCTGACGCCCAAGGCGAAGTCTACTCCATAGACACGCCGCCGCCCACCGTTTCAGGGAAGATTCACATAGGCCACTGCTTCTCCTACAGCCACCAGGACTTAATCGTCAGGTACAAGCGCATGCGAGGCTTCAACGTATTCTACCCCTTCGGGACCGACGACAACGGCATACCCACCGAAAGGCTCGTCGAAAGGGAGAAGAAGGTCCGCGCGAGAGACATGGAACGGCAGGAGTTCGTGAAGCTGTGCATGAAGACGCTGGACGAGGAGCTTCGCCCGAAATACATCGGAGACTGGAAGAGGATAGGGATGAGCTGCGACTGGAGCATCTTCTACACCACGATAAACGAACACTGCCAGAGGATTTCCCAAAGGAGCTTCATCGAACTGTACAAAATGGGGCGCGAGTACCGAAAAGACGCTCCCACCATGTGGTGCCCCGAATGCCAGACCGGCATAAGCCAGGTGGAGTGCCAGGACAAGGAGACGGAATCCAGCTTCAACGACATCGTGTTCAAGATTGACGGAAAAGACCTGGTCATCGCAACCACGAGGCCGGAGCTATTGCCTGCGTGCGTCGCCGTATTCTACCACCCGTCCGACGGCAGGTACAAGAATTATGAGGGGGAGAAAGCGAAAGTTCCTTTGTTCGACATTGATGTTCCTATCCTCGCCGACGAACGAGCAGACCCTGAGAAGGGCACTGGAATAGTCATGTGCTGCACGTTCGGAGACCAGATGGACATGGAATGGCAGAAGGCCCGCAACCTGCCCATCAAGGTGGCAATCTCCGGAGACGGCAGGATGACCGGGATATCCGGGAAGTACGCCGGCCTGAAGGTCAAGGAAGCGAGAAAGCAGATTATAGAAGACCTGAAGGCAGCAGGCCTGCTTGTCGGGCAGAAGACGATAACGCACATGGTCAACGTACACGAAAGATGCGGCACTGAAGTCGAATTCCTGAAGTCCAAGCAGTGGTTCATCAAGTACCTTGACCTGAAGGACGAGATGCTGGAATGGGGAAGGCAATTGAACTGGTACCCGGACCACATGAGACACCGCTACGAGCACTGGGTCAACGGCCTCCAGTGGGACTGGCTCATCTCAAGGCAACGCTACTTCGGAGTCCCGTTCCCGGTATGGTACTGCAAGAAGTGCGATGAGGTCATACTCGCGAGGGAGGATGACCTGCCTGTCGACCCTTTGACAGACAAGCCGCCCATAGACAAGTGCCCGAAGTGCGGACACACGGAATTCACCCCTGAAAAAGACATATTAGACACGTGGGCGACATCATCGCTCAGCCCGAAACTGTGCACCGAACTCTACAAGGACCACCCGATATTCAAGAAACTCTACCCCATGAGCCTGCGGCCGCAGGCCCACGACATAATCACGTTCTGGCTATTCAACACCGTCGTGAAGTCCAGGATGCACGACCGAGCGAACCCCTGGAGGGACGTCGTGATTTCAGGCCATGCTCAGGACCCGCACGGAAGGAAGATGAGCAAGAGCAAGGGCAACGTAGTAGACCCCTACGACGTGCTAAAGAGGTACTCGGCGGACTCGCTGCGGTTCTGGGCCGCGGGCTGCAAGCTCGGAGACGACCTCCCGTTCAGCGAGAAGGACTTGGTAACGGGGGAAAAGTTCATAACCAAAATCTGGAATGCATCCAGGTTCGTGTTCATGCACCTTGCGGACTACGAAGGAAGCGTGAAGGAGTTGGACACCGTGGACAAGTGGCTCCTCACGAAACTCTCAAAGGTAATCCAAACCTCGACCGACGCCTTCGACAAGTACGAGTACTCCAGGACCAAGGCGGAAATAGAAAAATTCTTCTGGCAGACCTACTGCGACTACTACCTGGAGATAGTGAAGGATAGGTTATACAAGCCCGACCTCCGCGGCGTGGAATCGAGGAAGGCTGCTCAGTACACCATATATCACTCTCTGCTGGCGATAGTCAAGATGATGGCGCCCATAATGCC
>JAPKXP010000030.1 GCA_026394745.1 Candidatus Altarchaeota archaeon | reverse complement strand
CTGCCCCTCGCTCACCCTAATGCCCATTCCCTTCAGTTTGTCCCTGACGCCGTGCGTCCCGACAAGCTTCCCTAGGACGATCTTCCTCGTCGCGCCGACCAGCTCAGGCTTAATCGCCTCATAAGTCGCAGCCTTCTTCAGGACTCCGTGCACGTGCACTCCGCTCTCGTGCGCGAACGCGTTAGACCCCACAATCGGGAAGTTAGGCATTACTTTCACTCCAGTAATCCTCTCCACGAGCCTGGAAGTCTCCCAAATCCTCCTAGTGTTGATTCCAGACTCTATCCTGTGCATCATCTTGCAGCTCATCACCACCTGCTCCAGGTCCGCGTTGCCGGCCCGCTCCCCAAGTCCGTTGACAGTGACGTGAGGAATCTCCGCTCCGGCGTTTACCGCGCTCACAGTGTTTGCGACCGCCATCCCGAAGTCGTTGTGGCAGTGCACTGCAAGAGGCACTTTAACCTCCTTCCTCAGCTCTCCGATAAGCCAGCCCATCGCCGCAGGCGTCATAACGCCCACCGTATCCGGAATGTTGATGTGCGAAACCTTCATCTCCTCCGCCATCCTGCAAACCTCCTTCAGGTAAGGAAGCTCAGTCCTGCAAGCGTCCTCTGGGCTGAAGTGCACTCTAAACCCGTGGTCTCTCACGTACTGAATCGACTCCTCAGCCTTCCTCAGCACCTCCTCTTTACTCATCCGGAGCTTGTACTCCCTGTGAATGGGGCTCGTTCCTATGAATATGTGCACCAAATCCACGCCGGCGTTCATCGCCGCGTCCATGTCCTTGTCAACGCAACGCGAAAGCCCTGCAATCTTGCTCTTCAGGCCCATCTCCTTGATCTCCTTCACGGCCTTGAACTCCCCCTCGCTGGAGACCGGGAAACCAGCCTCAATGTAATCGACGCCAAGCTTAGACAGCGCCTCAGCTATCGTCTTCTTGTCGTCTATCGTCATCGTAACTCCGGGCGTCTGCTCGCCGTCCCGGAGCGTAGTGTCGAAAACCTTGATTCTCTTCGGCCTCTTCCTAGAAGCCACCTGACTGTTGTACCAGAATTGGTCCATGATTAACCTCCTTAAATGATTTGATGTAACGGAATAAAATATTGTTTATACGGGAGGAAATTAATTTTGGTAAGTCCTCCCGTATATGCGATGCATTTTAACTACGAAAATTAATTGCATCGCATATAGCACGATTTTCCAGAGGCGAGACATAACTAAACACGTAATGTTTAGATTACTCTCGCAGTCTCAACAAAAGAAGAAGCAGTCTCAGCAAAGGGTTTCCTTTAACCATGTCGTAAACACTAGCCGTCTGGTAAACCCATTTTTCCATCCTGCTAAATACTACTATACATTCCCACTTTATAAGTCCGTAGTCCCTATTTTTTTTGACACATGGTCCTTATCAGGAAACAGTCAGGCGAGGCCGAGGAGTTCGACCCCAACAAGGTCAAGGGTGCGATAATACGGGCAGGCGCGTCCGAAGAGATAGCAGACAAGATAGTCGCAGGCGTCGAAAAGAGGATTCACCCCGGCGTCTCCACAGCCGAGATATACCACCTCGCGTTCCAACTGCTCGACCACGAGAAGCCCGCTGCAGCCACGCGTTTCGGACTGAAGGAGGCGATAATGCGCCTGGGGCCGACGGGATACCCTTTCGAAAAGTTCATGGGTTCGGTCCTTTCAGAGTACGGCTACACAGTAGAGCTCAACCGCATGATAGAAGGAAAGTGCGTGACCCACGAGGTCGACCTGGTCCTAACCGACAAGGACGGCAAACGGTACATGGTGGAATGCAAGTACCACAACAACAAGGGATTCAAGACCGGAATCAAGGAGACCCTCTACACGTACGCCCGCTTCCTCGACCTGAAGGAAGGAAGCGTCCTAGGCAAGTGCGAGAACTTCGACGGCGTCTGGCTCGTCTGCAACACCAAGATTTCCGGCGAAGGAATAACTTACGGCAACTGCCGAGGCATGAAGATTCTAGCATGGGGTTACCCTGAGGGGGGCAGCATACAGCAGATGATAGAAGGCAAGGGCATCTACCCAATAACGATACTGCGTTCCGTGGACGGCACGGTGAAGGACCGCCTGTCCAAAGCAGGGATAATGCTGTTGAGAGAGCTTTTGTCTTACGACCCTAAGGAACTGGTGGTGAAGACCGGACTCCCCGAGAAAAAGATCGAGACGATGCTTGCGGAAGTGCGAAGCCTGTATTCGCCTTAGAGCTCCTCAGGCTTGACGTAGTCGCCCTTAATCTTCCTTAATTCCTCAAGCCTCTTTTTCTGTTCGTCAAGCACCTTAAAGAGTATCTGCGGAGTTTCAGGAATCTTCTCGTATTCAGCTCTCGTCCTGTCAATCTTCGCAATCCACTCAACAACATTTATAGTGAACAGCTGGTCGTAAGCCTCCTTCGAGAAGTCCCGGTCCAGAACCTCTCTGAACAGCCTCTTCAAGTCCTCGAACTTCGGAATGAATCCAGTAGGCGTCTTTATCGCGTCAACTTCGCCGTGAACCCGAAGCTCCATCCACTTCAGCCACACGCGCTTGTCCTCCATGCTGGAGATGTACTTCCCGTCCTTGCCCTTCAGGAAATAGTTGGATGAGAATATCGCCGGCAGCTTATTAGCTCTCTTTGAGAACTCGATGTTGTCCTTGATGTACCTGCCGACCGGAATCGAAACGAAGTCGATGTTTGACATCGGATTGAACACGCGGACGCCCTCCTTGCCTATCGTTGCCGCTGTAGTCTCGGACTCAAGTATCGCACCCTTCGTGACTATCCCGTGCACCCAGTCGAATGACTGTTCGACTGGAACAGTCGTGTCCGAGTCCCTGCCGCCGTAGATTATGCCGGAAACTTCAACCCCCTTCGGGTCGTACAATTTTTTGTCGGTGTTCTTCAATCTGTCCAGTGAGATGGTGTATCTCGCGTTCTTGTGGGCGTAAGGCTTGTCTTTACCTTCATTATCCTTCATCCCAGCCTCCCACGGCCCTGAGAAGGTTACTCCCTTCTTCGGCGGATCTCTCGCGTCGCCAAGCCACCTGGGGCTGTTGCTCTCGTCTATGAGAACGTTGGAGAATATGACTTCGCCAG
>JAPKXP010000021.1 GCA_026394745.1 Candidatus Altarchaeota archaeon | reverse complement strand
TCCTCGGCAGCAGCCTCAGCCTCTGGCGCAGCCTGCTTTATTGTAGACGGCATGGGAGCCGCACTACCTGCTACTCCGACCAGTTCCTTGTGGGCAATCCTCTTTGCCTCAGCTACCATCTTATCGTCAAATTCCTTGTCTGCGAAGTATCCCTTGGTTCTGGTGTACTCGCCCTTGTTTATCTTGCTGTGGTCGTCAAGCGCCTTCTCTCTCACTTCATAGACGTATCCCATGTCCCTGACCTGCTCTTCAGAGTAATTGTTTTCTCTTGCGTAGTCTTGGACGTATCTGGCTTGTTGTTCCGGCGCCAGCGAATTCCATACCGTGTCAGCAAGGAACACCCTCCTGTTGTGCGAGTTTAGGCTAGACCATACTTCGTCAGGACTTGATGTCGCCGCCGTCGGTGCTGCAGGCGCCTTCTCCGAAGGTGCCGTAGGAGCGCCGGACGGCCCGGACGTCACCGGCGTTCTCCTGCCGGCAACCTCCCTGAGGTCCGCGTCGCTGAGTTTCGAGTAATTCCTGTTGAACTCGTCGAGCGTTCTGCTGTGTAATAGTATGTGCGACGTCGCGTCCTTTCCGACGGTTTCGTCCATCCTTCTCGCGGTTTTCAGTGCGGTCCTGACCTGCTCTCTGGCAGCGTCCTTCTCTCTTTCGCTTGCGTTGGGCATGTAGTCGTTGACGTACCTGCCTGTGAGGCTTTTCTCGACGTTGCTCCACGTCCTCTTCCCGGAGTATATGTCCCCGCGGAATGAATGGATTTCGCTAATCAGTTTGTCAGCTCCAGACCTTCTTGAGACTATCGTGTCAATCTGGTGCAAATCCTCGTGCAAGGCCGCTTTTTGACCTTCAGCAACAATCTGTAGTCCTGTAGCGCGTAGTGGGCTGTCCTCACTGAAAATGAAACCGCTCATATTCATGCCCCCCGCCTTTTTTACGCCAATCCTCGTCTGGAACGACTGCTCGCCACCTAACCCTCCAGTCCACTTCTGGTCAGGCACCACGAGCACTCCAGGCAGCCTGACCGGCATTGCAGTCTCGTCCATGTATCTGCTGTACTCCGGAGTCATAACCGTCTCGTACCTGACGCCCTTCATGTCGTCTGCAGTAATCTTTTCGTTTCCAGTGGACCTTATCTGTTTAGCAAGCCACTCCCTTGCCTTAGCGTTTGCTTCAGACCCTTCCGGAGAATTCAAGCCCTCCAGTATCCTGCTGGATTCCTTGTGGGCTTCCTGCGCTGCCTTCAAGCGTTGCTGGAACTCCTGACCTTCCCTCTGTTGTTCAGTCAATTCCACTGCCGGCTGCATAACCGGCTTATCCCCCGCTTTCGAGGGTTTCGCAGCAGCCGGGGCCGCCGCTCCGGCGGGCTTCGCCCCGCCGTAGACCTGCTCGTGTTTTTTGTCCACAAGGTACTTCTGGTCTTCGGGGCTTAGCTTGTCGAACTCCGCCTTCCCGGCCTCCTCCCTCGCTCTAACGTACGCGTCCTTAATCTGGTACGGCTTTGTGGCTCTCTCAATCGCATGGTCCTGGGTGTTTCCTTCACCCATGTACCTCTTCGCGTTGTTGACTATGGTGTTGACTTGCCCGGACTTCGCGAACTTGGCTCTGTCGACTGGATTGCCTCCGGCGACTTTCATTATCGACTCGTAAGCCGTCTCAGGGTGCGGGAAACCATCCATCTCCCTGATGTTGTTTTGCGCAGGACCTCTCGAAAGCTTCTCTTTCTCGCCGTCAGCCTGGTGTATTCCCTTAAGTATCTCCTCGGTCTTTTGTTCTGGCGTCATCGGCTTCCCGCCGCGCTTCACGTTCTCGGCGTCCATCTCCTCAACGCCCTTCGCTATGCCAGGTAATCTTTTGGCTGTGAACTCCGGGGTCTTCCTGTCCAGCGAGTCCCTGGCCCTGTTCGCAGCGTCGACCACTCCCCCTGGGCTGCTGATGTTCATCCTCCTTAATTCCTCGGCACTCAATTCATTAAGCTTCCTCGCCTCCTGCTCGTTCAGCTGCTGCCCTTCCTTCACGGATTTGTTTCTGAGTTCATTAAGCTCCCTCTGCTGCTTCCTTGATTCACTGTCGTCTCCCCAGCCTCCGCCGCCCATGCCTCCGGATGAAGGCGCTGCGGCACCAGAAACTCCACCCCCTGACGTCATCTCGACGGTGCCGCCTGGAATAACCGATGAAGGCTCTCTAGCAACAGAACCAGGCAAGCTTGTTGTGGCTGAACTCGGCCCTCCGATTCCACCGCCACCGCCTAAATTAAGCTCGTTCTTAACCTGCTGCCTGTCGTCGTAAACCTGACCCTGCCTTGGAGTAACCTGACCTCCTCCAGTTTGCCCGCCAAAACTCTCTCCCATTTCACCGGAATCAACCGCTGCTGGCGGCTGCCTTCCCCCGGCACCTACAATCGGCTGAGCGCTGCCTCGCATGCTGTCCATCTGCTGAGGCGTCATACCAGCCATCATTGAAGGAGGAACTTCGGCTGTTGGTGCGGCAGCAACCGGACCCCCGCCGCCAGTAACGCTCGTTCCCGTCCCCTGAGACGCTCCCGGACTCCCCTGGCCTTCCGTTCCTCCAGAAGAAGCAGGCGATGCGGTCCTGCCCATACCGCTTGGAGTGTTTACTACCGCGCCTCCGCGCCCGAACGTTCCTCCATAACCACTGCCCATAGTTCTGTCGCTTGGATGCGGGCTTAAACTACTGTCCGAGCCGTGAGTATCAAAGCCTCCCGCCCCCGGGAAGCCGTACGGCAGTATGCCTCCTTCAGGCGCCTTAGGCCCTCCTGCAGTCGAGAACTCGCCCATGTTCCTACCCACCATCGTCTGCCCGCTTGACGTCTCGAGAGACCGTGCTACGCCGTAACCAAGCATCATCGAAGCTATGAATCTTGAACCAGCAGTGCTTGGCCTTGTTGACGCGACGTACACCATCGCGCCGAGCCACGGCATAAGCTGCATTGCTATCATGGGCGAGAAGCAGATTCCTATCATCCCTCCTATGATCAGAAGGAACTCCATCATCGTGTTGTTAAGGTTGAAAGACAGGAGGATTATTGTAATCGCGAGGCAAGCGCACTGTATCGTCTGCGTGAGTATGGCTATCATACTGGCCTTTATCATCGTCCTCCCAAGCGACCGAATCGAGAAAAGCGGATTAGGGAAGTCGAAGAAGTACAGGAATACCGCAAGCGGGAAAATGCAGGCGGTCGCATAGACTACAAGATACCTCATGGCTGCCGTTATGATCGCCACGATCATGATGACCTGCCCTACTATGTAAATGCAGCAGTACTTCAAGAGCTGGCCCGCGCCCCACTGGAAAGTGTGGTTGCCTGTGAAAAACTCAATCCATGCCGTGCTCAAGAGCATCGAGTTCGCGCTGTTCGCGAAGTCTAAGATAGTCTGGAACAGCATCGGCGATACTGAGACCAGGAGCATTCCAACGAAAAGCCTCACGAATATGTCCTTCGCTCTAGACCTGCCCTGCGGAGACCCGGACATGAATATTATGTATATGCCGATAAGTATTATGGCAACTATGTAGAATGTGACGAACATGCTCATCTCCAGCTGGTTTAACGCCCTAATCTGCGGGTTCACCGCCACTTCCACTACGCTGTTTGCTATGGTGTAGTGGCAATGACCCCCGGCCGCCGCGTAGACACATGGGTTGGACTCCACGAAGTAGCCTATCAGTATCAGTACTCCCGCTGAGAGAATCTTCATGAGTTCAGCGCCGAACAGGTACAGTAAGACTATCGTTACTATTGTTACCGGGTCTAGGGCGTTGACCAAGCTTGAACCAAACACTATGAGGAGCGCAGGCGACGCTATCTTGAGCAGGTTCCTTACTTTATTTGACTTCAGAGTCTTGACGAAGTTGTTCGGCTTATCCTCCACTCTCGCCTCCTCCCCTATCCTTTCTTCTTGGTTTAGCTTTCTCTTGCTCCTCCTTCTCGGCGTCGGTCATTTCGTCGTCTCCTTGATGCGGGGCCTCCTCCTCCTTCCTGACCTCGGCGATTTTCTCCTCATCTTTCTGTGCTCGACCGACCTGCGGTCCAGGGCCTCTGTCGTCCGGGCGTTTACTACCTGCCTTCTCTCCCCCCTCCCGCGCAGCAGCCTGAGTTGCTGCAGCACCTTCGCCAGGCGCCTCCCTAGATTCCGTTCCTTCCGACTCCCCCTTCATGAAATCAAACCCCATCTGCCCTCCCGCTTGCCTCCTCTCTCCCGGACTCTCAGCAGGAGACGGGGCAGGCGGCTGGGCTTCCGGCACTCCACCTGGCTCGAAAGCCTGTCGCAGACTCGGGTCGCCTTGAAGCTCCTTCTTGAGCATTTCACGCCCAGAGCTTATTCTCGCATACTCGTAATTCGATATCTCACTCGGCTCCCTTCTCGCCTTGTCCGCCTTCTTGATTTGCGCGCGCTCTTCTGGCGTGACGGCTCCGGTCTTGTCCTTCCTGACCGTCTTCGCAGCTTTCTTCAAATCCTTTCTTGATACTCCACTATCCCCCGTCCTGAGTTTGCCCGCGTCCGCGCTGACTCCACCATACTCCTCACCCCCGACTTTGGACGCGGCTCCAAGAACCTTGTCCGCGTAGCCTATTGTCCCGCCCATAGCTGCAGCGTCGACTGTGCGGTGGGCTGCGTCAATCCTGTCCCTAGTCACCTGCTCGTTGCCTATCATGAACTTGCCGCTCCTGTACTCGACGCCCGAGAAGCTCTCTCCCTTTGTTCTGGCTTCAGTCCCGAATAAATCGTTCAAGTATCCCTTGACTTTCCTTGTGCTCTTAGGCAGCTCCTCCTTCTGTTCGCGCGCCCTCCTACTTTCCCTTATGCCCTTAACGACCTTGGTTGCGCCCATGGCCGCAGATATTCCGAGAGCAAGGCCGCCTTGCCCGGTGAGTATTGAAGCGCCTAACGCCAGGTTCCAGGGATTAACGTTATTCCTGCCGAACTGCGCGCCAGCTCTCTTGGCTCTAGCCCAAAAGCCGGCTCCTCCCGTCTGGCCTGCGGCTTCGCCTGAAGGCTGAGCTGGTGAGGGAGCGGGTGCTGCCTGGGCTCCCGTAGGTTGTCCTCCTGAAGGATGAACTGGTGCGGCTGACACCGGCGCTGACGGAGCAGCAGGCCCGCTAGGCCCCGGCCCAGCACTAGGTGTTGAAGGTGTTGGAGGCGTTGTAGTAGACGGCGTTGTTGTCGGGCCAGCCGGCGGAGACGGCGATGGCGTTGAAGGTGCTGACGGCGCCGGCCCTGCTGGAGGTGACGGAGACGGTCCTCCTCCAGAACCTCCTCCTCCGCCTGGAGCAGCTGCTCCTGACCC
>JAPKXP010000145.1 GCA_026394745.1 Candidatus Altarchaeota archaeon | reverse complement strand
TGATCGCATAATACTTGACTCCCCTGAGGAGGCTTACGACCTGGTTTCACTCGTCGGCTACGGTGGCTGCGTCGTCAACCGCGTCTTCAAGAAAGCGGGAGAACATGCGGCCTCCGCATCTTATTCCGGCAACGGCCAGATTCTGCTGGCCCGCTGCGGAAGCGGATTCCCGCAAGCAGACGACTTTTCGAAGGCTTTAGGCAAAGCTAAGCTGAAGGCATTCTACTTCTCGGTTAAAGGGGGTTTAATCTCAGTAGAGAAGAAACCAGATGGCACTGAAAGGCCAAACGAGGTTTCGCCGGGCATACTCGCGAGGCTGAAGCCGAGATTCTCAAGGATTCTGTAGAATGTGTCGATATGGCAGGCGCCCTTGCCAGACTGACTAACGTGCACAACCTGGATGTCGACGACCTGCGGGCCTTGGACTACACCACGAGCTTGATTACTGGAGTGAAGCTGGTCGGGCATTAGGGTTCAACGGTTATTTAGGATTGTTCAGGAATCAATTATATGTACGAGTCTGTCTTGGCTGATGGCCCTGCCTTTTACTCTCAGTTGCTGACGTTCGCGGCTTTGCTGCTTGCAGGAGGATTCTGGATTAAGGTGTATTTTAGGAGCGGCAGGCGGAGGGTTTTGGAGGTCGTGCTCGTTCCGGCGGCTCTTTGGTTCGTGTTCGGCACGCTGGACATCTTAACAACCGCTAAGGGAGTTTACGGCAACCCGTTCATGGAGAGGAATGTGGTTGCGCGGTTCATGTTCGCGGAGTTCGGTTTCTTTGGCCCGGCTTTGGCGACATTAGTTTGGATTACGCTTTGGGCGTTAGTCTCCCTGACGTTCGACTGGGGGTCTAAGGCTCTGCCTGCTGGGTTTAGGGATTTCACGCAGTTGATGATGTTCTACTCTCTTGCTGTGGGCCACCTCTTCGCTTTTGGCTCTTGGATGGGCTGGCAGTCGGGGGAGTGGACGTTAGTGCATCCCTTTCTTTCGTTCATGGATGATGCTTTGGGTGTGCCTTACTTGCACTACGTTTTTTGGGGTTGCTTCTTCGCCGCAGTACACGGCGTCTTACTTTTCCTCTGCTCTAGGCGAATGTGTTTATAACGCGGCGTCCAACATTTAATCAATTGCAAGCTGATTGAAGCTTAACGCATCGCCTCCGGGAGAACCGCCGGAACTCTCCCGGGAAACACTTTTTCTGTAGCCCCGATTTAAACCAGCATATCGTCATAATAACTGACATGCCAGTCAAGTCAATCGACCCAGAGCTTGAAAAGCGGGTGAAAGCGGACTTCAACGGCCTCTGGAGGGACTTTAGGGGGGACGCCAGTAAGGTCAAGGAAGCATTCCTGCAAGGCCTAGAAAAGAACGAGGGGTTGGCAGGACTTAGCAGGACTGAAAGGGAGCAGATTTTCGCGCGCTTCAGCGAGATAGAACCAAAGGAGTTGGCTCGCGAGACTAGAGGGCCGGTAGGCGGTGCGGCAGTCGAAGTTTTCGGCGAAGCAAAGCCCATGAGTAGGACTGACGTTGAACTAATGCTCTTAAAAACGAGGCTCGGCCACGGGATAACAGCGAACCTGCCTGAGAAGAAGCCCAATGTGAACGAGAACGCCCTGCACGAGCTTGAGGCGCTGGAGGAGAGGCAGCTCTTGGCCGGCGTACACAAGAGGCTGGACTTCGAGGACATGAGGAGCAGGCGCAGGGAGATTATTGACGCCATGAAGGAGCTTTCAGGAAGAGACTATGACTACGTCGACTTCGCGGCCTTGATGGCGGTAAGGCACGGGACCGGCGGTAGGCTTCTTGAGTACCTGAACGACGCCAGGAAACTGCATGACCATGGAATAATCAGGATGTCGAGCATCGGGAACATCGCCTCGTCAGTTCGCGACGGAGTCCCGGAAAGGATACTCGAAGTCCTGGACAGCGGGAATTCCGCGGTTTCGATTTCACAGCTGTGCGAGCTTATTGGGGGCGCGAGGACTGTTAGGGAGAGGAGGAGGATTATGCAGGGGATGGATGTGGCTATCAACCTTCTCGACAAAATGGGTGGGGTGATGAAGCTTCCCATGAGCGGGGACAACAGCATGTGGATTAGCCCGCGCATGAGATACTCTGAGGGCACGATTCCAGTCTGGAACCTCTCGTATAATATACTGGAGATACTCTCAGAGCATCCGAACATTCATGCAACGGAGATTGCAGGCTACGCCGCGGAAAGGGGTGCGATACAGGACAAACCGCATAAGATAGCCGGGAAGGGTGATTACCGGGGCAGCACCACGATAATAGAGAGCGCGCTAGACACCCTTTATCAGTCCGGCCTGATTAAGGCTGAAGTCAGGAAGGCAGGACAGATGAGGGCATACCACTATTCCCTGACTCCGGAAGCTGATGACTGGCTTTCGCAGACCATGCGTAACGGATACCTGAACGACGAGCTCAGGCGCTCGCTTCTTGGAGTTCATTACTCTGGCTTGATGCTTTCGCAGAAGAAGATGGTTGACAAGATTGCAGCTTGGATGGATGTGAGGGATGCGATTAGGGAGCATCCGGATTGGAAGGACAGGAGGATTGCAGGGGAGCTTGGAGAGAACTACATTTACGTGAAGAACGTGAGGAAGGGGGATACTCCATGGCACAGGAGCTCGAGGGATACACTGGAGTCTTACATACCGCACCTGCCAGCTGAAAAGCAGGATGAGTTCGGAAGGTATCTTAGGGAAGATTTCGTGCAGAAGGGTTAGCCGAGTACCGGCAGGCCTACCTTCAATCCGGTTATCACGAACTGTACTGCTATCGCCGAGAGCATCAGACCCATTAGTCTTACTAGAACTTTTGTTCCAGTCTTTCCTAGGGCGCGGTATAGTATGCTGGAGTTCGACAGAACAACGTAGGAGAGTATGAAGACAACCACTATCACGATGAGTAGTATAAACCGGTCCATGTAGCTCTGGGTGAGGTTGAACAACATTATTCCGCTCGTTATAGCACCAGGGCCCGTCAGTAGCGGCACTGCCATGGGAGTCACCGTAACATTCTCCCGGGCATCAGTCAAGACTTCGTCTGACATCTCGGTCCGCGTCTTCCTTCCGAACAGCATCTCGAACGAGATTATCAGCAACAGCAGTCCTCCTGCAATCTGGAAGGAATACATGTCCACGCCAAGAACCGTGAATATCACGTTCCCGAGGAACGTGAACAACACCAGCACTATCCCTGCGATGAATACCGACTTTCGTATCATGTAAGCCCGGTCTTTTTCAGGAAACCTTTCGGTGAGGGACACGAAGATTGGGATGTTCACGACAGGGTCAACGATAAGGAACAACGTCACGAAAGCCTGAATCATGAACGTGAAATCCATATAGGAAGAATTGAAAACCGTGGTTAATAAAGCCTCGGCAAATATATTCTTACCGTGTCTAAGGTAGAGCTGTTGTCTCCTGCAGGCTGCTGGGATTCGCTTAAGGCTGCTGTCAGCGAGGGCGCTGACGCAGTGTACTTTGGCGTTGGGGTTTTCAACGCCCGCAGGCGGGCCGAGAATTTCAGTGAGAAGGAGCTTCCCGAGGTGGTGGGTTGCTGCCATGAACGGGGTGTTAGAGCTTATCTCGCAGCCAACACGCTGGTGAAGAACAGCGAGCTGAGAGATTATTTCAGGTTAATCGAGTCCGCTTATTCTGCGGGAGTTGACGCGGTGATAATACAGGAGCTTTCGTTTTTGCCGATAATTAAGGAAAGCTTTCCCGGTATGGGAGTCCACGTCTCGACGCAGGCTGGCGTCTTTAATTCGTTCTACGCGAAACTGCTTTCCGGAGTAGACAAGGTGATAATGCCGAGGGAGCTTTCTCTAAAGCAAGTCAGGGAGTTCCATGAAAAGACGGGTTTTCCCGTCGAAATCTTCGTGCAGGGCGCCTTGTGCTTCAGCGTGAGCGGCCAGTGCCTGATGTCCAGCTTCCTCGGAGGCAGGAGCGGCAACCGCGGCTTGTGCGCGCAGCCTTGCAGGAAGAGATACAACGGAAGATACTTGATGTCGACAAGAGACCTCTGTCTCGTAGAGAAGCTGCCTGAGATTGTCGATGCTGGAGTAAGCTCGCTTAAGATTGAAGGCAGGCTCCGTAGTCCGGAGTACGTTGGGGCTGCGACTGCCTTGTACCGGAGGGCTTTAGATTCAATCGACGAAGGAAAGTTTAAGGTTAATGAAGAAGCTATGACAGACATGGAGCTTGCTTACAGCAGGGAGTACACGCTCGGCGGCTTGTTCAAGGAGTACGACATCACGACTCCAGCCGCGTGCGGGAAGCGCGGGATACGTCTCGGCACCCTGGGAAAAAACGGTTTCATGAAACTTGAGTCTGAAGTCAAGGTCGGCGACGGATTAGGGATATTCACAGGCATGGGAGGCCACGGCGACATCGTCAGGAGGATAGATTTTGAAGGAAAGCCCGTTAACAGCGGGCGTAAAGGCCAGAACGTCAGGCTTTTCCTGAACGCTAAGGAAGGTGACGAAATCACGGTGACTTCAGGAGCCGCCAGGAGAAAGCAGTACAATATTAAGGATAAAGCGAAGATAATGGTGGAACGGGATTCTGTCAAGGCTAAGATTCCCGGAATCGAACCGAACGGATTCTCAGAGCCGAAACTTTTAGTAAAGACGTACTCGCTGGAGGACGCGCAGTCTGCAGCCGACGCGGGCGCATCCATAGTCTATTACAACGTCTTCGCAAGAGACTATCCGAAAGGCGACGACAGGATTAGCCCCTACGTCCCCAGGTGCCTGAGCGAGTGGAACGCCGGCAAAGCGCTTGAGTTGATAGGAAGCATCAGGCCGAGACACGTTCTTTCCGGAGACCTTGGCGTCGCATCGGAGCTGAAGGACTCTGTCGTGCACCTCGACAACTCGTGCAACGCCTTCAACGACATCGACGTTGGCTACTTCAACAGCCGCAGCATGATTCCGGTAGTGTCGCCGGAGCTTTCCGAAAAAG
>JAPKXP010000106.1 GCA_026394745.1 Candidatus Altarchaeota archaeon | reverse complement strand
ATCTCCTGCAGCACGTCGGCGTCCGGGAACCTTGACTCTGCGATGGATTTGGCTAGAACGTATTTCTCGCCGCGATACTGTATCAAAGCGTAGGTTATATCAGGGTGGACTGCAAGAGCGAGGTTAGACAGCAGAGTCCACGGCGTTGTAGTCCATGCGAGGAAGCTGTAGTCCTTGTCCTTAGCCTGGAATTTCACTATGACAGTCATCTCCTTGACTTTCTCGTAGCCTAAAGCGACCTCGTGGCTTGAGAGCGGAGTTCCGCAGCGCGGGCAGTAAGGCACAACCTTGTGGCCCTCGTAGAGGAGCTTCTTGTTCCAGATTTCCTTGAGGCTCCACCATACGCTCTCGATGTAGTCGTTGTCCATGGTGACGTACGGTTTCTCCAGGTCAATCCAGTACGCCATCCTCTCGGTCAGCCTGTCCCAGTCCTTGATGTAGGAAAACACGCTCTGCCTGCACTCCTCGACGAACTTTTCGACGCCGTAGTCTGCAATCTCCTTCTTGGAGTTGAGCTTAAGCATCTTCTCAATCTGGACTTCTACCGGCAGGCCGTGGCAGTCCCATCCGGCCTTCCTCGGGACGCTGTAGCCCTGCATGAACTTGAACCTGTTGACGAGGTCCTTGAACACGCGCATCTCCACGTGGTGTAACGCCGGCGGGGCGTTGGCTGTCGGCGGGCCCTCCAGGAAAGAGAACCTCCTCCTGCCTTCCTTGTGGAATATCGCCTCGCCCACAACGCCTTTCTCTTTCCAGTAGCTGAGAATCTTCTCCTCAAGCTCCCTGGGCTTGTAATCGCCCACCGGTTTCACGTTCATAGCAGACTAAAATAATTGAATGCCGGCATATAAAACGGGTGCTGCGTCATTACAAGATGTCGAGCCTGTAGAATTGCCTGAGATTCAACGTTACCGGCTTTTCAGGGGAGGTTATCCTGAAGTAGGGTAGATTCAAGCGCTTTACTTGGTCTGATGACTCGACGGCAGGTAGATTACTTTCTTTGGCGTCGACGACGAGCTCGACCTTGAAGCCCTGAGTCCGCACAGACTTGACCAGTTGAGAGTCGAGGGTGGCTTTCGCACACGCGACGCCTATGGCATTCTGCACGTCGTCCATGCTTCCGGAAGGAACGAAAGAACCAACAGCCTTACGCTCTATGTCATGTATCTGGTCCCAAGTAAAAACAGTGTGCATTATGTCATCGTGGTCTACAAGCATCCTTCCGCCCGGCGAAAGAGAGTTCAGCATGTTCTCAAGAGCCCTAGGAGGATTGTTGGTGTCGTACAAAACCATGTTGGAGACAACCAAGTCAACCTGCTGGGGTATTACGAAATCCTCGACCGACTTCATTACGAACTTGTCGAAGTCAGGTATCACGCGGTCTCTTCTCGCGCGCTTCAGCCACTTGCCGATGAGCCCGCGCAACTCGTCCTCCGTGGGTAACCCGGGTATCGACTGTTTGCTCTTGTTCGACAGAGTCTCGGCATCCGTCCAAAGCATGCTCTCAAGCCGGGGGGGAACCAGCGTGAACCACCATCGGTCTCTAACCTTCATGGACATCTCGCTCCTCCTACTGACCGCATCGTACTCCCTGACGTCCGCACCAACAACATAGGCTTTTTCGCCGTAAAGGAACTTGACCGCGAAACAGTCTCTTGCGTTTCCTGGGCCTGCGACCAGCAGGACCGGCCTACCGCCCGAAGCAATCCTAGACGCTAATTCAGTGTATACCTCGCGCCCCACCTCGCGAAAGTATCCGTCTTCAACCAGGTATCCGTGAGTGCTGTTAAACCCTTTGCTGCGGTCTTCCGCAAGCTTCGGACGCAGCATGGCGTCTATCTCTTCGGCGAGCGGACGCTCGATTATGTTGAGTTCACGCCGCGCAGGCCAGCGGCTGCCTGAAGCTTGCTGGGACACTTTACATTATTAGGATACGCAAAAGGTTAATAATAGCAGGGGGTTGTAAACCATTTTTTATTAAACACCATTCTTAATAACATACTACAAACCATGGAACTACCCTGGACCGAGAAATACAGGCCGCACAAGCTCAAGGACATGGTCGGGCAGGATGCGATAGTCGACAGGCTGGAAGCCTACGTTAAAGCCAAGAGCATGCCCCACATGATGTTCGCAGGCCCTGCAGGAACCGGGAAGACTACCGCGGCGATATGCCTGGCGAACGAGCTCATCGGCAGCACAAAGCAGGATTTCCTAGAGCTGAACGCCTCAGACGAGCGCGGCATAGACATAATGCGCTCTAAGAACCAGCAGAGCAAGGACGTGACTTCTCTCAAGGACTTCGCCAGGACGAAGCCGATTATAGGAAACTTCAAGATAATCTTCCTCGACGAAGCAGACTCCCTGACTACGGACGCTCAGCAGGCTCTCCGCAGGACGATGGAAAGCTACACGTCCACCTGCAGATTCATCCTAAGCTGCAACTACAGCTCGAAAATCATAGAGCCGATACAGAGCAGGTGCGCCATATTCAGGTTCAAGAGAATACCAAAAGAAAAAATCAAGGAATACCTGGAAGGCATAGTGAAGAAGGAGGGCGCGCACTACGAAGAAAGCGGCCTCGACGCAATACTATACGCCGCGGAAGGCGACATGCGCAAGGCAGTCAACATACTCCAGAGCGCGGCATACTTGGGCAAGGTGAGCGAAGACAACGTTTACGCGATAACGACGAGAGCAAGGCCCGAGGACGTGAAAAACCTGATGGAGCTCGCGCTGTCAGGCAAATTCGTTGACGCGAGAAACATGCTCGACAAGATAATGATTTCATACGGCCTTTCCGGCGAGGACGTGCTGCTGCAGATGAACCGGGAGGTCATGAACATGGGGATAGACGACAAAATCAAGGTCAGGATAATAGACTTGATAGGCGAGGCGAACTTCACGCTCGTTGAGGGAGCCAACGAGAGGATACAGCTGGAGGCGCTCTTGGCTAGGATGATGCTCCTCAAGTAAGATGACTGGACTGTTCGGGACCTCAGGCATAAGAAGGAAGGTCGAGGAATTTCCGAAAGACTTCGCGCTGAACATCGGGAAGGCGGTCGGGACTTACGTAAAGTCCGGCGAAATCGCAGTAGGCAGGGACACGAGGAAGTCCGGGCCTGAACTACAGAATCAGCTGATAATGGGGATTCTTTCAACTGGAGTCAACGTCGTCGACCTCGGAATCGTGCCGACCCCGACCGTAGGACACGCCACGAAGGACGCTAAGGTAGGAGTAATGATTACAGCCTCGCACAACCCGCCCGAATACAACGGATTCAAGTTCTTCTCGAAGGACGGCGCCTTCAGGCCGAACGAGGAGAAGAAGCTCGAGAGCATACTAGAGAAAAAGAATTTTTCAAAAGGCAGGAAAGGCGGCGTCCGACAATTTGACTATAAACGCAGCCACATAGACCTAATACTCAAAAAAGTTGGGGGGGTTGACAGACCGGTTAACGTTCTCGTCGACTGCGCGGGAGGCAGCGGAAGCATGATGACGCTTAAGCTGCTCGAGCTCATGGGATGCCATATCCATGGGATAAACATGAACAGGGACGGCGTCTTCCCGCACGGGCTTGAGCCTACGGAAGCGAATCTGAAGGAGACCTGCGAGGCCGTTAAGGACGGCGGCTATGACATAGCCTTCGCGCACGACGGGGACGCGGACAGGGCGTGCGCGATAGACGACAAAGGCAAGCTTATCGAGTGGGACAGTTTCCTTGCGGTGCTTGCATCAAATTTAGACACCGTGGTGACGACCGTGGACGCCTCAATGCGCATCGAAGAATTATGTAAAAAGGTCGTGAGGGTGCCGGTAGGCGACGTCGCGGTGGCTGAGGGAATAAGGAAACACAAGGCAGACTTCGGCGGAGAACCATCAGGCTCGTTCATATTCCCTGAGATACACTACTTCCCCGACGGGCCAGCCACCGTGGCGAAGGCAGTTAAGATGGTCTCGGACGGAGTATTCTACGACATGCTGAAGAACGTTCCAAGCTACAAGATGGAGCGGATAAAGATACCCTGTAGGGACCAGGACAAATCCAGGATAATGAAGAAGCTCGAGAAGATAATCACCGAACCCCACGACCGGACTGACGGATTCAGGGTGGAGTTCAGGGAAGGCTGGGCTCTGATAAGGCCGTCTGGAACAGAACCGTTCATGAGGATTACCGCAGAAGGTAAGGACAATCAGAGCCTCCAGCACGCCATAGTGAAAGCCCAGGGGTGGATTAGGCGGGCTATGGGCGAGGACGCGATTTAAATGAACACGCAAAAACAGGACAGGACTGTAAGACCTGGTGAGATACCAGGTGACTTGGCACTTAGAGGCGATGAAGCTAAACTAAAGACCTTGAAAGACCAGTTAGACGGACTATTCGAAGAAAAGGGAAAGTCTAATGTTGAGGAAACGAGATTCGTCCTAAATCGCCTTAACGACTACCGCGTTACCGGTGCACCAGGGTCTGCGTTCTACTTAAGGATTTACCACACTAGAGATTTCAACAATGAAGCTATAACAGCAGCTAACGCGACAAAGGTTGCCACCCATGCCGACCGAGGCGAGGGGGAACCACCGGCAGAAACGATAGTAACGATGGAGAATAAGGTTAAATTCGTGAAAGCGCTCAGGTAGGCGTTACGTGTCGCACACGACCTCTATGGTCCAAGAGCCTTTCTTTTGCTCTATCTTCATATCATGGTATGTCGCAGCCTTGATTTCCTTGTACAGCTGGTGCCTGCGTGGGTCGTATTTCTCCCCGGAAATCCTCGCAGTCAAAGTGTATTTGCCTTCGACCTTGACGTCAAACCTGGCGAACAACATGTGTTCAGTCGAGAAGCTGAAAATAAGCTCTGAAATCCAGTCGTGAACCAGATGCTGCAGGTCCTCGGCCTCGATTCGAACCTCCCTGGATTCAGTGGGCTGTATGACGCTGTCTCCGGCAGTGGCCTCATTGAAGGCCCTCGCGCAGTTCACTAGAGCGTCCTCGAGCGTGCTGCCGTGGGCGCGGAACTTCAGGTCAGCTGTGTGCTCCAAGAACTCGAAGCCTTCGGCCATAGCAAGTAATAGGGAAGGGGATAAGATATAAGTCAGTTAAACCTTTAGAGGTCCTTGTCCAAGACGGATATTATCTGGGTCTTGATGTCGGTCTTTCCGCCAGTGCTCTTTGCGATAAACTTGTCGCAGACGAGGCATTTGACGTCAGACGCTGAGGCTCCGAAAATAACCTGCTCGTTGCCGCAGTCGTTGCACTTGACCTTCAGGAACCTGCTTACAGTCTTCTTTGGTTTTTTAGCCATTACTTCACCTCAACCGTCTTCTTGGTTCTGGACGAAAAGAGCCTCTGGTGCTTCTTCTTGCATCCTGTGCACTCTAGGAGCAGCAGGGTCCTCTTGCCGATCTTGAAATTGGGCTTCTTGGGGCATCTAGGCGACCCGCCGTAACCCTTTTTGACTTCGATGTACTTTCTCCTGCCCTTGCTCATGGAGCTTTCCTTGCCCTTCCTGTTTATCTTGACATTGTGCAGTAGGTGCTTGTTGCAGAACGGACAGTTCGTCTTGATTTTATCGGGTATCTTCATTTTAGGTGTCTTAAATATACACCTTAAGCATATAAATATTCTAGGTTAGGTGTAGCGTGAGATGTCCAACCGTAAAACCACTTTGATGCTGCTTTTGCTTGTTGTTTCGATGTTTTCCGCAGAATTCTTTTTCCTTAGGAACCCTTCGAACTACGATGAGGGTAATTTCCTGCTCGTAGGCCGGCTGATGACTGAAGGTTACGTGCTTTACGAGCAGCACGCGGAGAACAAGCCGCCGCTCATTTTTCTTATTCCGTATGTAGTGCATCTGACAAGCGGCTTGACGGACCTTCAGACTTTGTTTTTGCTGAGGATTCTCTCGATGGTTCTTGCGTCGTCGGTTATGATAGCCTTGTTCCTCATGTGCCGCGACTACTTCACTGACGAAGTTGGCTTGCTTGCGTCTTTATTGTACGGGGGGAGCTTTCTCGTCCTGAAGTATGGAGCATTGTTCCATGTTTCTTCGCTTGTTATGGCTTTCGAGGCGTGGGCTGTTTATTTCTTCCTGAGTTTCATGAAGAGGGGTGGGTGCAAGCAGATTCTTTTTTCCGGGCTTTTGACAGGGCTTGCAGTCTCGGCCAAGCAGACTGGATTACTTCTCATCCCTTTGCTCGCCTTTTTCCTTTGGTATTTGAGAAGGAATGCTGTGGCTGTCGGCAGGACAACAGCTTTTTTCGTCATCGGCTTACTCCTGACCACGCTACCGTTCGCGGTCTACGTCTACGGCACATGCCAGCTTGACAACTTCCTGAAGTACGCTTTCATCTACAACGTGGACGAGAGGAGCCGCGACGTTTATTACCCTTACGGCACCCTAGAAAGCAAGGCAGGCATTATTTTCAGGACTGGCGTTGAAAGCAGCCTGCCGCTCATTCTCCTGGGGGTTCCGGGAATCCTTTATTCGCTGGTCAGAAGGAATTCCTCTAAAACTTTGTTTCTTTCCTGGCTCTTGCTGTACCTATTCTTCCAGTTCGTAATCGTTGACCACGTGTGGGACCACTATTTCCTAGAGCTTGTTCCGGCGTTGAGCATCATATCGTCTGTCTTTTTCCTGGAGAACAAGTTCGTGGAGAAAATCAGGCGCTTGCTGGATTTTTTCGTTTCGAGAAATTTTGACTTTAAGGCCTTGACGAAGGCTTTACTAACGTCAATAATAGTCGCTACGATAGTTTTCTCCCTATTCGGGCAGAGCATGCTCGCATTCTTTTCGTATAAGCCATCCGCGATGAGCCAGGAGATTCCTTCAGGCAGCTCAAGGACTAGGGTAGACAACATAGAGAAAGAGTTGTTTATAGCAGACTACATACGAAGAAACTCTGGAGGAGACGGCGCGTTGATGGTGGTCGGGGAGGAGTCGTACTATCTTTGGACGGGTATGAAGTGGCCTTTCTGCCTGAACAAGACAACCAACCTTTTCCCAGACACCTGGGCTTACCTTTACAGGTACGCGAAAAAAAGCGAGGTGGGGGAGTTCGTAGGTACGGCCGATAAAGGAAGACTCAAGTACATAATATTCACAAGAAACCACTATCCACTTGAAATCGGAATGAGGAATGAGACTAAGGCGCTTTCAGGATACATAAACGACGAGTTCGAGCTTGACCCGTTGTCGCTCAAATTCGAGGACGTGCTTTTGTTCAGGAGGAAATAGAGTCCGATATCTCGGCCATACCCTGGGAAACAAGTATCCTGGCGTTGTCTTCGGGAAGCTCGACGACCTCGCCGCCATTGAAGGGCCCGTACTCCTTCAGGTCTGAAGCAATTATTGAAGGCAGTGGCCTTAGAACCTTGACTTTGTTCATCTTGACTTCGATCGACTTTTGGATTGGCTTTGATTCAGGAGGCTGTAGTACGCTCTCCCTTGATTCGATCAGGACACTGAGGACTTTCTTGTATAGCAGTGCCTCGCCGGACGTGGCGTTTTCCGGAGGCTTCTCCGCCATCGACCTTAGTGCGTGCAGTACGACCTTGGTCTTCCTCCTGTCGTATATCTCATTCAGCAGCCCGGTGAGGTTTTTCTTCTGCTCCGAAAGCTCCGGGCTTCCTATCAGCTCCAACGCCTCAGAGTAGAAGTTGTCCGAAATCTTCTGCAGTACCGGAGAATCCTTCTCAAGCCGGTAGGCCCTTTCCAGGTCAGCGTAGGAAATCATTTTTTCAGAGGTAGCTTGAGCCAATCTTCCCGTACTCTGGGTTGACTATCTGGTCTTTTTCTATGCCCTTCCACACGGAGCCGTACTTCTCCTGAAGCTGGTATTCGATGGGCTTCGCCTCGTTCACCGCTTCCTTGATGTGCTTGCGTTCGATCAGCTTTGCGCCTTCTTCGACTGCGAGGTCTCCTGCAAGACGTACGACGCCTCCAAGGTCCCTGAGCCGTAGCGTTAAGGAATTTCTTGCGTCGTCTACGACCTTCGCCCTCTTCCTCGCCTCCGCAATGACGTCTAATAACGCCTCCTTCGTGGCGTGAGGTATCTTCGCGTCTTTAGTAATCTCTTGGGCTACGAACTGCGCCATGTGGGCCTGGTTGACTTCGTTGTCCTCCATCGTTACTTCAAGGAGAACCTCGTACCCGTTCCCGAGTATTCTGCTGCGGAGTGGCGGCAGTATGCCTTGGACGTCTTTTATGTTGCATGCTCCGACGAAAAGGAAGTCGCATGGCACGTCCTCGACCTTGATGCTCGCGCCGCCGGACTGCGGATTCCTGCCCGTAATCGGAAACTTCCTCTCCTGCATCGCAGTCAAGATGAAATTCTGCAGATGATCCAAATGCGGTAGCTCGTCGATGAACAACACCCCCTCATGCGCCTCATGGATTGCGCCCGGCACCACCCGAAGGTAAGCCGGAGTGCCAATCTCAGGGTGGC
>JAPKXP010000047.1 GCA_026394745.1 Candidatus Altarchaeota archaeon | reverse complement strand
GGCTCAGCCCCACCATCGCCGTCTGGACTCCGGCGTCGAGAATCCTTCTGGCCTCGCCTTCGTCATCGCAGTAGACCGCGTACCTCTTGTCGAAATCATCGTTCACGCCGAGCTTAACGTCCTTCCCGCCAAACATCTTGCCCAGCCTCGTCTGGATGCCTCGCCTCCTCGCCAGAATCATGGACTTGAACTCGCCCTTACGCCACGCCTGAGTCCTCGTGTAGGTCACGTCAAAGCCGTGCTCGTCGTCCATGTCACCAGACTCCACGTGCGTCAGCATAGTGTCCAACAAAACCTTACGGCCGCGGTAACTACCCTCAACCCCCGAGCCGCCGCCCTTAAGCTCGATGCCCAGCTCCCCGCTCAAAGCCTTCAAGGAAGCCTTAAAGTCGGACTTCGACTTGAGAGACAAGAAAACGACGGCAACGGCAACCGCGACCATGAACAAGAACACAAGACCCATACCGCCGCCACAGCACAACGGAATTAAAATCCCGAACACATCACCTGCCCCGACCATGAATAAGGATTACATTAATCAAAATAAATAAGGGACTTGGTTCACAGGCACTTGCAGGTTGACGGCTTGTACAGGTTCCCGGGGTGGTAGCGGCATCTAGTCAGCGAGTTGGTGCAGTATCCTCTCTCGCAGTCTTTCGGGCCCATCGGGTTCTCTATCTTGTCGCAGGGAACGTCTTTGACGACTGCTATCGTGGTCGGGACCGGAATCGTGGTCGACTGCTTTTGAGTGGACGATGTTGAAGTTGTATGGGTTGTCGTCGTTGGTGTTTCAACTTGAATTGTTGTGGATGTTGAAGGCAATGTCGTTGCTGTCGGCTGGTTCTGCGTGGACACGCACCCTGAAAACATGATGATTACCATTACGGCCGGTAAAAGACGCATGAGATATATTTTGCCGGCTTGAAGATAAAACGTTTTGGGGTCGGTGGTTTTATCGTTTTTTAAGCGGGCGTGTTGATATGTATTGGCTTTAGGAGGGTGTTAAGTTGGATTTAGGTAAGCTTTTGGCTGGCGTGGATTTCAGGCTTGTTGCTTTAGCAGAGCTTGTTGTTATCGTATCCCTGCTTGCAGTAGTCTATAACATGTCTTCCTTGGGGAATGCTGCTTCGGATATTTGTCCGTTGACGGCTTCACCTGATTCGTCAACTACTTCGACGACCTCGACGACTGTAACTTCGACTTCCAGGAGTACGAGCACCAGTACGACTCTTGGTTTCAAGTGTAGGATTAACAACGACTGCGGTGAGGCTCATGAGGAGAACATCTGTTATAAGGGTGATGTTTACGTTCAGAAGGTTAGCTGGCTTTGCGAGAAGGCTAGGACTAATGAGTCTTATTGCGTGAAGAAGGTTAGTCTTGTTGGTCAGACTATGATGAATCCTGCTGATCCGTTTGAGGAGTGTGGTTCAGGTTGTCTTGACGGGAAATGTCTTTGAGATTATTTTTATAGATATTTTTTATATTTAATTTTGTATTAGATATAATAGATAGTATCTATTATAATTTATCTATTTTAATGTTATATTTATTTATAGACAATTATTTTATACTTAAATACTTATATAATAATAGAGTTTATATAATATATACTTTATTAAATATTAAATGTTTTAAACTACTTATGATATCTCTCATTCTTTAATATAGTAAATCCGCGGTAAATCTGCTCAAGCAAAAAAACCCTGACCATCTGGTGGGTGAACGTCATCCTCGACAAACCCATGATAAGACCTGCCTTAGCCTTCACACCATCAGACAAACCATCCGGCCCGCCGACGACAAACGACAAGTCAGGCTTCTTCAAGAGCTCGGAAAACTCCAGAGAAGAAAACTGCCCGCCAGACCCATCAAGAACAACAACATACTCGCCTGGCTTGATCTTCGCTAGAATCTGCTCGCCCTCCAGCCTCTTAGAAACGTCAGGATTCTTGTCAGCGCACTCCCGGAACTCCACAATCTCAAGCCTCACATACTTGCCGAGGCGCTTCAAGTATTCGAAAGCAGCATCCTGCAGGAACTTCTCCTTAAGCCTTCCGACGCACAGTATACGAATCATCCTCTACCTGAGCACCATGATGTGCGACCTAATCCTGCGGTAGCACTTGTCCAAGTCCTCGAGGAGTAAATGCCTGAGCTGTTCTCTGGATATTGCATGGTACACGAACTTCCGCCCCTTTCCTGCGCTCGTGCCCCTGCGGTGTATTATGCTTATTACGAGGAGCTTCGATAGTGCGCGCTGTACGGTGGTGCGGTCTCTCCCGACTTCCTGCGCTACGTCCTG
>JAPKXP010000183.1 GCA_026394745.1 Candidatus Altarchaeota archaeon | reverse complement strand
GTCGTTTCCATCGAGGTTTTGAGGAGTGACAGGAGCAAGGTCATCGGCCTTGAAGGAATGAGGATTAGGCTTGCGAAGAAGCTTGTTAAGAGGCATCTGGACATAGACGGCATAACCGTGAGGGCGGTTGGTTAGTGCTGTATCTTTTGGATTATCTTTTCTGCGATACCAGTTCTCCATAGTGCTGCCGACAGTATCAGGCCTGCAATAGTCAATAGGACGTACAGGCTGAAGTTTGTCGGATAGTATCTGAAAGTGTATTCTCCGCTTTCGTCAATGTCTGCTGCCAGCAGGCCCTCGTATTCTAACGCAGGCTTTCCGTTAACAGTCCACCCTGGATAGTAGTTCTGGTTGAGTACTAGCGTTGTTGTTTGGTTGACGTCGGCTTTGATGGTGAACGAGTTCGGTCCCGCGTACTGCAGTATCGCGCTGCCTCCGTCAAGCAGGTATGCTTCGCCCCCGTAGCCTTCTTCACCCGCTGCTTTTACGTAGGATTTCGGGTTAAGCGGCTCCTGGCAGTTCTTTACTGCGTAGCCTGACTGGGTGAAGTAGTACATGCTAGAAGCCATCGTCTTTAATTGTATGTGCTGGTCGCTGAGGTTCCGAAGGTCGTACGTTATAGTTGAAAATTCTGTCGTGTTCTCGTTCTTCATGGGCATCACTATGAAGGAGTAGTGGAAGCCGTCCATGTTGGCGACCATGAGGCTCAATAAGATGGCTGCCGTAATCAAGGCAAGCAGCCTCTTGTTCCTGTTGAAGTACTCCGCTCCGTATCCCGCGTAGAGTCCCATTATGAACACAAAGACCACCTTCATCCTAGTCGGCTCCTTGAGGTTTTCGAGCAGCGGGAGTTTCGTGAGGATAGCCCATAGGTTAACGGGAGCGTAGACTGAAAAGCTCGCCCAAACGAAGAAGAGCAGGCAGGCGAGGAGGGGCGCGTGTTTCTTCCACGTCAAGGCAATCCCTATCAACACCAGCATCATGGCTATCTCGCCTATGTATGCTGCGTACTCGTGCCACGACAGATACATGTAGTTGAATGGGGTGAATATGAACCCGTCCACCAGATAGAATCGTTGAAGCGCCTGGTCCGTGTCCAGAAGCCCATGATAAAAGAGTTCCGGCGTGTAGCCTTCCTTCATCGCCTCGAAGCTCCTGTGGTTTCTGGCGGTGTACTCGAGCATCGGGTAGAGCCTGACCGCCGAGATGAGGAGGAACAGGAGTAGCGCAATCAATGCGATCGCTATCGGCCTGAAGTCGATTCTTTTGGAGCTGAAGAATCTCTCGACGGTCAAGGCAATAGCGTAAAGCCCAACAAGAATAATCGCGTAGGAGAGGAAGTACGGATAACCCTCGAACAATATAATCGCCAGGAATACCGATATCAAGGGCGTGTACTTCAGGTTGTCGAGCGACTTCATGTAGAACAGCATGACGTAGGGAATCCACGCCATTGTCATGTGGGCGTAATGGCCTATCGCGATGTTTGATGCGAATGCGCCGCTCATCATGTAGACGAACGACGGAATGTATGATGGAATCCCCTTCAAGCCGAGCTTTCTTGCGACGAGGAAGCAGCCTAGCATTCCAGCAAAAAGGTGGAACATGAGGTTCATCTTAGTCCCGACTATTTCCCCGAACAAGATTAGGAAAGCGAGCGTCGGAGACGGCGTCATCGAAGTCGGGCTTGCCATAAGAGGCTGCCCGCCGCACATCAGGCTGTTCCAGAATGGCATCTCTCCTGCCATGATGGCCTTGTACTGGAGCAGGTTGTAAGTGAAAAAGTAGTCGAAGTCCAGGGAACCCCACCAGTCGATGTTAACAAGGAACGGCGACATGTAGACTACCGTAAAGCCTGCGAAAATCAGCGCCGCATACCAAAACGAGTCGAGTTCATCCTCCCTCAGCCTAAACAAAAACAGGAGGAGTGCGGCTGCGGGAATCACGTACACCATGCTCTTGTAAGGCATCGACAACGGCTTCAAGACCATCAGCTGGTAGAGAATGAACGCTGCAAGAATGATTAACACGACGTAAGCCGCCTTACGGCTGCTCATACCATCCAGATTAGCCTTAATCCACCCGACCGACAGTTCAACCTGCTCTTTGTAAAGTTCAATAACGATTGCGATAACAACCACGCTTGCGACAATGTAAATCAAATTATCCGAAAAAGCCCCTCCAGACTCTATCGAATGCGGATTGAAGACGCACGCTAAGAACGCCAGAAGGGCGAACAACAGAACCGAAGCCCAAACCACGTTAACCTTAATCCTCTCAGCCAATTTACTCTAAAGATATTAACCAGCAACGTCTTTTAATAGACGCATGAGGCTCCTACCCGCATCAAGGCGTTACCGCGCATTTTTAAAGGGGATTTACCTTATAATTGTATCCGTTTTGACGGACGAATTAGTCGCGGCGCAGTCTGCACAGTAAGTTCTGATGCGCGCCGGGCTAACACTCTCCGTCAGCTTAATCGACCTGACTAAAAATCTTGTTCGGTAATCAGAATGGGTAAAGGAGAATTCGCCGCAAAAGAGTTGCGCGACCACAGGAAAAGGTATCGCTGGAAGAAGCAGGACT
>JAPKXP010000171.1 GCA_026394745.1 Candidatus Altarchaeota archaeon | reverse complement strand
GCTCAGGCTTCACGTAAGCGATAATAAGCTTCATCTTAAACCTCCTTAGCTGGGTATCTCCATGTCAGGGTAGGCTTCCTCGCCGTGCTGGGTGAGGTCCAACCCGATTATCTCCTCTTCCTTTTTCACTCTCAACCCTAACGTCAAATCGATGGCCTTGAGTATCAGCGCAGTGCCTACTGCAGCGTACGCAACGACTGCCACCACGGCTATGACCTGGTTTACTACAAGCTGGGTGTTTCCTGCCAGCAGGCCGTCCGCGCCAGCGGAGTTTATAGCCTTCTCGGCGAATACACCGGTCAAGACCGCGCCTAGCATGCCGCCTATCCCATGGCATCCGAGCACGTCCAATGCGTCGTCTATCTTGGTGTACGCCTTAAGCAGGAACACCGCGATATAGCAGACCGCCCCTGCCAGAATGCCTATTGCTATCGATGCCGGCACTCCAACGAATCCTGAAGCCGGCGTTATCACAACTAGGCCGCATACCGCGCCTGTTGCTATGCCGAGGCTGGAAGGCTTCTTGGTGTGCATCCAGCTGACCATCATCCATGAGATTGCAGCAGCGGCTGCTGCAGTGTTTGTCACTACGAAGGCCTGCACTGCAAGCCCGTTTGCGCCCAGCGCGCTTCCAGCGTTGAAGCCGAACCAGCCGAACCACAGGAATGACGCGCCGAGTATAGTCATCGTAATGTCCTGCGGCCTTATGCCGCTTCCGTTGAGCTCTATCCTACGTCCGATTATTACTGCGGCTACGAGAGCGGAGATTCCTGCGGATATGTGAACTACCGTGCCTCCTGCAAAGTCTAATGCGCCCAATGTTCTAATCCAACCGCCGACGCCCCACACCCAGTGCGCTATCGGGTCGTATACGATAGTAGCCCAAAGCAGTATGAACACTATGAACGACGAGAACTTCATCCGGTCTGCGAACGAGCCGACTATGAGCGCCGGCGTTATTACCGCAAACATCGCTTGGAATATCATGAAGGCGAGCGCTGGTATCGTGGAGCTGTAGTTTGCGTCTGGGGTCATTCCGACTCCCTTCAGTCCCGCGTACTCCAGGCTTCCGACGAATCCTTTGATGTCCGGGCCGAAGGAGAGCGAGTATCCTATGAGCACCCACTGTATGCTGATTAAAGCCAGTATTACTGTCCATCTTTATTCTGCTGTTTTCCTCGTGGATTTCTTGTTTTTTCGTTTTTGATTCGGCGTCTTTTTCACTCATTTTATGGACACCTTTTTAGTGTTTTGTTCAATAATGAGTAAGTTATATGCAAAACTTGTATAAATACTCTTAGTTTTTTTGATTGAAGGAGTATACAATAATCAAAAGATTGAATAAATCATCAAGCAATTTTCATTTATATATAATAATGAGGTATTATTGAGGGAATACTGGGAGAATATAAAATATCGGCTAAAGCAGATATTTTCGATGCCCAACTGCCTCAAAGGCAGTTGCCCACACAAAAATGCCTAAAGTCTGCGTTGAAATACCAAAGGAAATACTCGACGACCTTAAGGAACACGTCGGAGACGGGAAAAAATTCGTGAACATAAGCGACGCCATAAGAACCGCCTGCCGTAAACTACTCGACCAGCTCGACGAGATAGACCGCAGGCACGGCAGAGTAAAGGAGGACGAAAAATGAAGCTTGGGAGAATATTCTACTTCGACTCAGCCCACTATCTGCCAGACTACAAAGGCGAATGCGAGAAATTCCACGGCCACACCTACAAACTGGAAGTTGTAATCGAAGACAACATAAAGAAGGACGGCATGGTACTCGACTTCAGAAAAATGAAAGGGATAGTCGAGAAGAGCGTGCTAGAGAAGCTCGACCACCAAGACCTAAACAAAATACTGAAGAACCCCACAGCAGAAAACATAGTCGAGTGGATCTGGAAGGCGCTCGAGAAAAAGATTCCATTGTACTCAGTAAGATTGTGGGAGGGTGAAGGCAAATGGGTGGAAAAAACACTGCAGTAGTACTACTTTCAGGAGGCCTAGACTCCTCCGTGACCCTCGCCAAAGCAATGCGCGACTGCGATACCGTCTACGCGCTCACGGTAGAGTACGGCCAGAAGCACAGGAGGGAAGTTGAAAGCGCGAAGAGGATTGCAAGACACTACGGCGTGAGCGAGCACAAAATCATAAAGATGGACTTGACGAAATTTGGCGGCTCGGCGTTGACCGACAAGAAGATTAAGGTGCCTGAGTCCGGCTCTAAGGGAATTCCAGCGACGTACGTGCCTGCCAGGAACACCATAATGCTGTCACTCGCCTTGGCGTACGCTGAAGTAAAGAATGCAGACTACATATACGCCGGAGTCAACGCGGTAGACTATTCAGGATACCCTGACTGCAGGCCAGAGTTCATAAAAGCCTTCCAGAAGGTCGTTGACGTCGCGACAAAGAAGACTGTCGAAGGCAAGAAGATTACTTTAAGGACGCCATTGATAAACCTGACGAAGGCAGGAATCGTCAGGCTAGGTAAAAAGCTGCGGACGCCATTCGAGAAGACGTGGAGCTGCTATAATGGCGGGAGGAAGGCCTGCGGCAGGTGCGACTCGTGCAGGCTCAGGCTTAAAGGATTCTATGAAGCGGGAGTCGAAGACCCGCTGGAGTACCTGAAATGAAGGGGTCATGGTTCAACTTCTTCAAGGACAAAGAAAAGCTGGAGTTCACAAAAGAGGTCTTTGAAGACAGCATGAAGGCTCTGGACGAAGACCTTATGATTTACTTAAGGCATGCGGATAAAGGCGCGAAAGTCCTTGAATGCTGCTGCGGGCCAGGATACACCGCGATTCCATTATCCCACCACTTTAACGTGACGGCGTTCGACAGGGACTCCGGCGTTCTCGATTATGCCAGGAGTAACGCAGTAAAGTTCGGGAAGAATATAACGTTCAAGGAGCTTGACTTCTTCGACATAGAAGGGGAGTTTGGAACAGACAGCTTCGACGCGTGCTCCTCAGGCGGCGTTCTCGAACACTTCAGCAGGAAGGACGTACGAAGGCTCATCGACCTGCAGCTTAAGGTAGCGCCGGTGGTCTTCGCGAGCATGCCATTAGGCGAAGGCGGCGGGGAAAAAAGGAAGAACGAGTGGGGCATCGTAAAGTATGAGTACGACTCAAGAGACTGGATTGAGGACGTACTCAACGGATACAACATCATAGAGTACAGGACACTGCCGTACAAACCGGAGAAGATGAGGTTTCGTGAGTTCATGGCAGTGATAGGAAGGAAAAGCAGGGAAAAAGGCTGCCTGATTTGTAATGAAAGTCGTTGAAATATTTGCGAGCATACAGGGCGAAGGAAAGCACATAGGCAAGCCGACCGTATTCGTCAGGCTTTCCGGATGCAACCTCGAGTGCAGCTGGTGCGACACGAAATACGCGAGGGAAGGCGGAAAGGAAATGACCGTCGGTGAAGTCGTCGGGGAAGTGAAGAAACACAGGATAAATAACGTGTGCATCACCGGAGGAGAGCCGATGCTCCAGCTCGCTGAACTGAGGCAACTGGTCGAAAAACTTGGAAGACTTAAGTACCACACGGTCCTTGAGACCAACGGCACGTTGTACGACAAATTCGTGTTCGATAAAGTAGACTGCGTGAGCTTCGACGTGAAGCCGCCCAGCAGCGGCGAAGAAAGCGACATTCGGCTGCTGAAAAAGCTGATGCAGAAGGACCAGGTGAAGATAGTGGTATCCGATGAAAAAGACTTCAAGTTCGCAAAAAGGATGTTGAAGAAAATACCCGTCGAAGTAATACTCCAACCGGCTGGCGGGGCCGATATAAAGTGGATTGCAGAAAAGGTTATTGAGGAGAAACTTAACGCCAGAGTACTCCCTCAACTACACAAGATAATAAAAGTGAAATGAAAAAAGACATGCAGGACAGGAAGCCTGTCGTAAGGCAGACACTGGAAAAAGTCGGCGTGACGAACCTGAAGACCCTCGTGGAGACGAGCTGGGGGGGCAGGACGTACAAGTTCGTGCCTAAGATACAGCTTACCATAGACCTCCCGGGAAGCAGGAAGGGCGTCCACATGAGCAGGCTCGTGGAGTCCATAAGCGAAGCGATAGAAGAAGGCTCCAGAGAAACCCACTACTCCCTTGAGGCGCTCGGAAAAGACATACTATCCAAGCTCCGGAGGAAGCACCCCTTCAAATCCGGAGAAGTCATAATAGAAACGGACTTGGTCGTGCAAGTCAAAACACCGGTATCCGGCAGGACAACCGCAGAGTCGCATGAGATAAAAGTCAAAGTCAGGCTCGATAAAGGCACGTTCACCAAGACCCTGTCAGTGAAGGTCCTCGGCAACACGGTCTGCCCGCACGCAATGGAGATTACGGGAATCCCGCACATACAGAGGGCAATAGGATTCCTTGAGATGGAGACAAGATTCGACAACAGAATCGACCTGAAGGACATGATAGACGTCGTCGAAAACTCATTCAGCTCCAAAGTCTACACGCTGTTGAAGTCAGAGGACGAAGCCTCTGTGGTAAAGAGGATGCACGAAAACCCAAAGTTCGTCGAGGACGTCTGCAGGGACATACTCTACGGGGCAAGAGCATTCAAGGGTTGCATTGTAAAGGCGAAAGTAGTCTCTGAGGAGAGCATACACAGGCACGACGTCCTAGCCGAAGCCTCGGCCAAATATTGAATGAGGGATTTTAAGAACGCCTACTAATTAGTAAAGATATTCGAGTGAAGTACTTACCATTGATTTTAATCGGTTTTTTGATGCTCTCTACCGCGGAAGCGGAAGTCGCGGTCATGACAGTCTACGTGACGCCCGCACCAGAAAGTTCCTTGACAACGTCTTCAAGCACGTCCATGACAACCTCATACACTACGACCAGCCAACCGACCACCTCATCCACAACACTTACTATCCCAGAACCGTTGATTTCCGGCTACACGACAGCCTACGAGAGGCAGGATGACTCGCTATTGTCAATTGCATACCAAAGCCTTCAGGACTGCTCCACACTCCTGGACTCATTATTCGGAAACCACATCCTTCAGTTGGGCTAGCTGGTATCCTACCACAACGCGCCTGTAGCCAGCTAACGCCTTGTCTAAGTCATGGTCGCCTGTGTCGACCCTAAGGTATTTCGTCGAATTCAGCTTCTCAGGAGTCGCAACGATTATCACGTTATCGACCCCCACCTTCCTTATGACTTCAGGGCTTATCTGCTGGTTGCCTCTGCCGAAGACGAATCCTTGAGCGCCGATAGGCGTCACAATTATCTTCACCCTCTTTTCCTTCCGGATTAATCCGAGAATCTTACTCTCGCTCACGTCTTTTGCGACAAGCACGCCGTCCTTGACGACGTCTATGCCAAGAAGCGTCTTTTCAACGCCCAGCCGGTCGGCAATAGCCTTGACTGTAGTGCCGCCGCATAGGATGTACGCGCTACCATCCGACATGAACTCTGAGGCGAACTCCGCAATCTCCTTTTTAGCGTCCTCATCAGTCCTACCGTGAATCTCCACTTTAGCAGACTGAAGCAGCTGCGGCCTGTAGGGCGTGACTGCGTATCCATACAATCTCGTCTCAATGACGTTCTCTCTATACTTGACCTCGTCCACGTCCATCACTTCAGCATCCTTGAGCTCGCAGTCGGCGTTCATATAGTCTAAGGTAAGTTCGCCGGCAGCCTTCGGATTCACGGCGAAAACCG
>JAPKXP010000062.1 GCA_026394745.1 Candidatus Altarchaeota archaeon | reverse complement strand
TACTCTGAAGGAAGCATCAGGCCGAAAGAGAACTCCGACCCGAGGGAGTCGAGGATATGGGTTCCGCACCCCAAGGCTGTGGTAGAATCTTTGGGCGACGTCGAGACAGGCAGGGTATGGTGCGCCGGAAAGTTATCCTCGACAGGGAATCTGGTCCTATGGGGTCCGGAACACCTGAACCGTGCGGTTGATGCCGCCGGCGATATAGTGTCAAACTCGTACTGCCGCAAAATCAGCGTCAAAGGCAACGTCGAGAAGAACGGCAGGGGTTTCCTGTACACCTACGTTTTGAATTACGGCGGACGACTCGTGCTGGATTTGGCTGGCGAGGGCGTTTCACAAGTACGCAAGGTGCCTACGGACAGGGAATTCAACATAGACCGATGGCGCAGGTTGTTCGAGCCTTACGGGCCGGAGCAGCTTCCGCCTAACCTCCCGCACTAGCGGGCTTTCACTGCTTTTATTATGTCCCTGAGTTTTTCAGTGTTCTGTTCGGCTATTGTTCCAGTAACTATGACGTCCGCGCCGGCGGCAACGGCCTTGCCAGCGGCCTCAGGGTCTCTTATGCCCCCGCCGACAATCAGAGGTATCGTAATCCTGCCTTTCACAGCCTTAATCATCTCCTGCGGAATCGGCTTTTCAGCGCCGCTTCCAGCCTCAAGGTAAACGCAGTCCATGCCGAAGTATTCCGCAGTCAATGCGTAAGCTACTGCCTTGCCCACGTCTCTTCCACTTATCCTGTCAGCCTCGCCGACGACCTCAACCGTAGTGGGCTTGCTGCTCGTGCTTACGACGATGTAGCCCATCGGAATGGTCTTGATGCCAGTCTTCTTCACGAAAGGCGCTGCTTTCACTTGCTCCTCAATCAGGAACCTGCGGCTTTTGGAGTTCATCATCATCATGAAAAACAGGTAGTCCGAGCGCTTTGAGACGCCGGCCGCTTTCCCTGGGAACAGTATCGTCGGAAGGCTGCATGAATCCTTGACGGCTTTAGTGCAGTCGTCGGTTACGCTTCCGCATGCCGTGCTGCCGCCTATCATTATGGCGTCGCTCCCGTACTGTTCAGCAAGCTTTGCGAGTTCGCCAGCTTTTTCCGGGAGCTGCTTGTCCGGGTCAATTAGGGTGAAATGCAGGACTCCTTTCTTACCTATCCAGTCCCTGATTGCGTTCATAATCCAATAATTTGCCTTTACCGTTTTATATACCCCTCTTTTTGTTGATTTTTAATTCAAGTCACCGTATACTTTTTGATGTACCGGCATATCGCGTTGTCGCTTGGACTGGTATTCATCATGTTCGCGTTGGGGTTTTTCCTCTACGGTAGCATGCCTGACCGGATGGCCTCGCACTGGAACGCGTCTGGCGAGGTGGACGGGTTCATGGACAGGGGAGTTGCCTTGCTATTCATGCCTGCCTTGGTTCTGATTATCTTAGGCATCTTCGTAGTGGTTCCGATGATTGACCCGCTCAAGAAGAACATAGAGGAGTTTCGCGGCTACTACAACAATTTTGTACTCCTCATTGTCGCCTTCATGTTCTACATTTACTGCGTCACGATACTATTGAATCTAGGGTACAAGCTTTCGATTAACGCGCTTATCGCGCCGGCTCTTGCGGTTCTGATATTCTATTCCGGGGTCGTGATGGGGAAGAGCAGGAGGAACTGGTTTGTCGGCATACGTACTCCCTGGACTTTGAGCAGCGACGTCGTCTGGGAGAGGACGCACGCCCTGGCTTGCAAGCTTTTTAAGGCTTGCGGGGTGGTTTTGCTGTTTAGCGTCTTCTTCCCCAATCTTATGGTGTATCTGGTTTTGGTCCCTATTTTGGCGTCTGCTTTGGGTCTTGTTGTTTACTCGTATCTGGAGTACCTTAAGGTCGGGAAGGCGTAAGCTTTTTAAGCATAAATTCACAATATTCAGTATTTACTGAATATCCGGTTAATACAAAATGTCGAAAATAACCCAAGAAGTTGAACGGGAAATAACCGAAGACTTCATTGAAATATACGAAAGATTAGGCGTAAACCCGGTACTGGTACGAACATACATGAAACTATTCTTCAGTACAGAACCTTTGGGGCTGAAGGAACTATCCGAGAAAACCGGCTACAGCATATCCTCAGTCTGCGCTACCCTAGACCTAATGGAAAAGATGATGGACGTAAAAAAGTTCAAGAAACCCGGCAGCAAGAAGGTCTACTACGAATGCGAGCACAAGACAACTTCCATAATGGGCAAGAAGATAGTGCAAGCAGACAATCAAATCCAAATGCTGATAACCATACTTAAGAAAGCGGAATCGAAATTAGATTCAGACAAAAGCCCAGAATCAAAGCTAATCTGCGAGAACCTCAAAAAAGTAAGGAAGGACTACGACATCTACCATCACCTAATCCATGACATGATAGGACTACTCAACGAACACGGCATAACCACACAATGAAAAACAAAAAGGAAAAAAGTGTAGCCTGCGTCAAGGACCCGATAATCAAGCTCGTTGACGTGTGGAAGGTGTATAAGATGGGCACGGTCGAAGTCCCAGCGCTATGCGGAATGAGCATGGAAGTCATGCCATGCGAGTTCGTCGCCATCATGGGTCCGTCAGGCTCAGGCAAGAGCACCGCCATGAACATGGTAGGATGCCTCGACGTGCCCACTAAAGGTGAGATATACCTGAGCGGGAACAACATATCCCACCTGAGCGAAAGCGACCTCGCGCAGATACGCGGCAGGAAAATCGGCTTCATATTCCAGCAGTTCAATTTAATGCATACTCTCACGGCAATCGAGAACGTGGCAATGCCCATGATATTCCAGGACGTACCCTCGTACGAGAGGGAGAAGCAGGCGAAGAAGCTCCTCGAGCTGATGGACCTCGGCGACCGGCTCAACCACAAGCCGGCCGAACTATCCGGCGGACAGCAGCAGAGGGTTGCGATAGCGAGGGCGCTCGCCAACGACCCTCAGGTCATCCTTGCCGACGAGCCCACCGGCAACCTCGACAGCAAGAGCGGCGAAGAGGTTATGAAGCTCCTCACCAAACTGCACGAGGAGGAAGACAAGACCGTGGTGATGGTCACGCATGACGCTAACCTATCCAAATACGCCGACAGAATAGTCCGGCTTAAGGACGGTAAAGTAGTTGAAGGAGGTACTTGAAATGAAAAAAATTGTTTTATGCATCTTGGTTTTGTCTCTGATAGCGCAGTACGTTTCGGCCCAGGTCATAGTCGACTCCGTGTCAGTCGAGCCGTCGTACGTTGAGGCTGGCAACGACGTCGACATCAACGTGAAGTTCCACGAGTCGCTTCAAAAGAGGGATTTGTTCTCGGCGCCTGCGGGCGGGACCGGGAAGAGCCCTACAATCAACGACCAGAACGTTTTCTACATAGTCAAGCTCGTTCCAAACGACGAAATCTCGTCGCGCTACGTGATCATAAAGGATGGCGAGAAGAAGGTCGGCCACATGTTCAAGGGGGAGAGCTGGACTACGCCGTTCAAGATTAAGGTCAGCGACGACGCTCCCGTAACGTCGTATTCCCTGGAGTTCCAGGTTTACGAGACAAACGCCGAATACCAGGCGCCGTCGCTCTCGAGGACATACGACTTCAACGTTACCATCAATGGGGTAGTGCAGTTCATAGTCTCGTCGGACGACCAGGCTAGGGCAGGCGAGAAGGCGGCGTTCAACGTCCAGCTGGTCAACGTCGGCGGAGGCATAGCAAGGCACGTCAGCGTTTCAGCCAACGCGTCCTCGCCACTGACCATACTAGGATCCAACGAGGTTTACGTGGGCGACATATCCGACAGCGACCCCCGGAACATTTCGTTCACGCTATACGTCGACAGCGTAGCATCCCCTAAGGCCTACGAGATTCCTGTGACGGTATCCTCTGTCGACCGGTACGGGTCGAAGCAGACCATGACTAGAATGTTGGGCGTGAAGGTTGGCGGCTCGCCCAAGGTTGAGGCGTCCCTAGACAAGCAGGACGACTTCAAGTCAGGCTCGACAGGAAAGCTTACGTTAAGCGTTGCAAACACCGCTTTCGTCGACGCTAAGTTCCTGTCCATACAGATTCTCGACACGAAGGACTATACGGTCACTTCGAAGACCGACGCCTACATAGGCAACCTTGCTTCAGACGACTTCCAGAGCGAGGAGTTCAGCGTAAAGGTCGCTGACGGCGTGAACGGCAAGATTCCGCTGAAGGTTAAGATAACCTACACCGAGGAGAACAACAACATCGTTCACGTGGAGGAGCCGCAGGTGTTCCTGAACGTGATGCCTGACTCCGAGTATTACATGAAGCACCCGCAGACTAACGGAACCCAGACGCTGATGATGGTTGTCATCCTGGTTCCAGGCCTGGTGTTCGCGTATCTCGCGTTGTGGCTGCTCTTGAAGATTGTCGGCGTCATAACGACCTTCATAGACAAGCGCGTTTTCAAGCGCTAGGGCGTTCAAGCATGATAGCCGATTATTTCGTCTTCGCGGTGAAGGGCATAGCCAACAGGAAGCTTAGGAGCTGGCTTACGCTGATTGGCATCTTCATCGGGATGATGGCTGTCGTGGCCTTGGTGTCCTTAGGTCAGGGGCTGCAGGACGTGGTCAACGAGCAGTTCGAGAAGGTCGGGGGCAACCGTATCATAATCACCCCCGGCGGAGGCTCGGGCGGTATTGTTGCCATGGCTTCCAGCACCATGTCTTCGGCCAAGCTTACTGACGATGACGTGGAGACGGTGAGGAGCGTTCGCGGCGTGGACAAGGCGATAGGATTGTACGCTACGTCGCTGCTTGCCGACTTCAAGGGGGAGAAGAAGTTCCTGATGGTGTTCTGCTCTCCGACAGACTCGGAGTCCGTGAACTTCTACAAGACGCTGGATTACATGATTGTTGAGGACGGCAGTTACTTGAACCCCAGCGACAAGTTTAAGGTGACTGTCGGGAGGACGCTTGCGACGGACTATTTCAAGTATCCTATCAAAAGAGGCAACAAGATTTCTGCCGAGGGGTATGATTTCGAGGTCGTGTTAACGTGATGGACGGCTTCAAGCCGAGTGACGTGGCTGAAGACATCAAGAAGGAGCTGCGAAGGAAGCACGGCGTGAAGGAGGATGAGGAGGATTTCAGCGTGCAGACTGCGGAGCAGATGATAAAGAGCTTTCTCGTCATCTTGAACATGATACAGTGGGTTCTAACCGGGATAGCATTGATTTCGCTTGCGGTAGGCTGCATAGGAATCATGACGACGATGTACACGAGCGTCTTGGAGAGGACTAATCAGATTGGTGTCATGAAGGCTGTCGGAGCTACGAGGAGCGACATACTGCTCTTGTTCATGATTGAGGCCGGGATGCTCGGCGTAGTCGGAGGCGTTATCGGATGCATCCTGGGACTGGCTTTGAGCAACGGCGTCGTGTTCCTGTCCGACAGGTACTGGGAGGCCGGGATACTCAAGGCCAACATGTCCCCGCTGCTCCTCCTGGGCGTCGTAGTGCTCTCTTTCGTCATGGGTTCGTTGTCCGGGCTTCTTCCCGCGTGGAGGGCTGCGAAACTTACTCCGGTGGAGGCGATACGCTCAAGATGATTAAGGACTACTTCGATTTCGCTTTGAAGGGGCTGTTTCACAAGGGCGTCAGGAGCTGGCTTACCATGGCAGGCATATTCCTGGGAATAGCGACGGTCGTAGCCCTCATATCGCTAGGCCAGGGCATGAAGGACGCTGTCACAAAGCAGTTTGAGATGATGGGCCCCGACATCGTGATGGTGATGCCTGGGCAGGGTTTCGGAGCTCCCACGGCGTCCAAGCTTACCGACCACGACAAGAAGATTATCGAGGATGTCGCTGACGTCGACCTTGTGGCGCCGATGATAACCAAGATGTCGCAGGTCGAGTACCGGGACAAGATAGTTTATACCTTCATCATTGGCATTCCCACGGACAAGGCCATGAAGCTCATAGAGGACATGCAGTACGTCAAGATACGCGAGGGCAGGAAGTTCGTTCCAAGCGACAAGAACAAGGCTATAGTGGGCTACCGGATTGCGACGGACGACACGCTGCTCGGCCATACCGTGAAGGTCGGGGATCGTCTGTTAATCGACGGCCGGGATTTTACCGTCATAGCCAACCTAGAGACTTTCGGAAACCAGCAGGACGACCAGCAGATTTACGTTCCCCTCGAGACCGCAAAAGACCTTTTCGGCACTGAGGAATACTACGTGCTGATGGCCAAAATCAAGCCCGGGTCAACGCCCTCCCTGGTCGCCGAGGAGATTAAGAAGAAGATGCGCAGGGACCGCGGCCAGAAGGAGGGCGACGAGGACTTCAGCGTGCAGACTCAGGAGCAGATGATGGAGAGCTTCGGAATCGTGCTTAACGCGGTGCAGGTCGTCCTAATCGGGATTGCGTTCATATCCCTCCTCGTCGGGGGCATAGGCATAATGAACACCATGTACACCAGCGTCCTGGAGAGAACCCAGGAGATTGGCGTGATGAAGGCAGTCGGTGCCAGAAACTCCGACATACTCATGTTATTCCTTGTGGAATCCGGCGTACTCGGCATGGTTGGCGGCATCGTAGGCATCATCATGGGGCTAAGCATATCAAAACTCGTGGAATATCTGGCCGTCGCCTCAGGGAACTCGGGGCTTATCGAGGCTAACATGTCGCCCTCCCTCATCTTCGGAGCCTTGTCGTTCTCGTTCATCGTAGGCTGCCTTTCAGGAGTCCTTCCTGCAATGCAGGCTTCAGGACTAAAACCTGTGGAAGCGCTGAGATACGAATAATTAAGCCGTAAATAACAATTATCTCCTTATGGACAGACGGATTGTGCTCGTTATCGCGTCACTCGTCTTGCTGTACGCTCTCGCAAGCTCGATGCTGGACGTCATAGTCTACGGCCTGTTCATGTACTACATCGCGAGGCCGCTCTACAAGAGAGTCAACCGCAGCATTAAGACGGGCTCGGTCAGCGCGGCGATAGCGCTGTGCATCGTAGTCCTGCCGATAACAATAGTTGTCCTATACACGCTCGCCGTCGCGTCCATAGAGGCCGCGAGCTTCATAGGCTCAAGCAACATAAGCCAGCTCAGCGGCATAGAAAAGACGGTAAGCAACTACTCCCAGCTGGCTTCAAACCTCGGCCCGGGAGAGCTTATAGCGCTCGCCAACAGCGACCCCGACGTCCATACCGTGATAAACATGGGCGCATCCATACTATACGGCGCATTCGGCGTGGCGTTCAAGACGTTCATTATGCTGCTGGCATCCTTCTACCTGCTGATGGACGGCAGCCGCCTGAGGCACTGGGCGCAGGAGCACTTGTTTTCCAGCCAAGCGGCTTCCATGAAACGCCTGTTCGACGACATCGACACGGACCTAAGCCAGGTGTTCTACGGAAACATACTAACCGCGTTCATAATATCAGTCATCGCCGTAATACTCTTCACAACCGTAAACGCCGTAGACCCCATAGGAATCAAGCTGCCTTACCCGATACTCCTCGGCGTGTTATGCGGCTTCACAAGCTTGATACCGGCGATAGGAGTCGCATTCGTATGGATTCCGGCGACCGTATACCTTATCGTGAAATCCCAGATTCAAGACAACTTGATGCGGAACGCATGGTTCATAGCAAGCTTCCTAATCGGAACCGCGGCCATAGTCGACTACGGACCCAATCTACTAATCCGACCCCACGTCAGCGGGGGAGGCAAAAGAATACACCGCGGCCTCCTGATGCTCGCCTACGTATTCGGACCCATAACCTTCGGATTCTCGGGAATATTCCTCGGACCAATAATACTCGTCGTGGCCGTAAACCTGATGAAACACGCAGCGGAAAACAGGGCGGCGTCTCGCGAATAGTATTCTTTTTATACTCCTGTTGCGTATATTGTTGTCCATGGCTTTTTTGGTTAGGGGTGCTTTGAGGGATGTTTTGGAGGAGTCTTTGGGTTCTGAGCATGTTCTAATCATCAGTAAGTTGGATAAGCCTATGCTGGATTCTAAATTGTCTGATAAGGTTCGTTTGGAGGATACGAGGGTTAGGAGTATCCTGAATGAGTTGCATGAGAAGCGGCTTGTCAGCCTCCAGAGGACTAAGGGCCCTAAGGAGGGTTGGTTTTCCTACTATTGGAGTAGGCGGGAGGAGAATATTCTTGACTATGCTTCCAAGTATTTGGATTCGAAGCTTGGGAGGCTCAGCGGCATGCTAGGTTCAGGCAACGGGGACATCCTTTACTCGTGCGACTGTTCGACTGTGGATTACGGCGCTGCAATCGACATGAATTTTGCGTGCGAAAGCTGCGGGCGGCAGTTGAAGACGGAGAGGACTCCCCAGGAGATTAGGGACATTAACTCTGAGATCAGGAGGCTTAACGAGCTGAAGAGGAAGACTCTCGGCCTTACGTGAATTCCCTTGCTTTCTTGAGTGTTCCGCTGGTTCTTTTCACGTGGAATACGGCCTGCTTTTTTTCCACGTCTTTAATCAGCGCTAGGGACGACCTTAGCGTGTCCACGGACTTGTGGTTGACTTTCAGTATGCCGGATGCCTTGTCTTTATCCCAGTCCATGAGCCAGAGGCTCGTCTTTGAGGCGCCGAGTTCGCCGTGGAGGCGCGTCAGCGAGTTCCAGACTGCGGCTGCGACCTCCTTCCTCTCAAACTTGTCTCCTGAAACGACTTCGAAGGTCATGTAGCGGTTCCGCTCCCGCAGCGTCGGGAGTAGCATCTTGGGCATTTTACTGTTTCGGGTATACGTAAAGGAGGGTGTAGCCGCCGACGATGTAGTGTTCCCTGTCGAGGATGGCTCGCACCATTATGTCGTCGAACTCCACTATGCCTGTTTCAGTCAGCGTCTGCCTGGTCATGGAGCCGTCGTCCTTCTGTATCAATATGTCGACTCCCTTCTCCAGCCTTGAAGCGCTTATGTTGTATACGCCGTATCTTCTGGTGCAGAGTTTGCTTTCGCTTCCCGTGCCCCA
>JAPKXP010000120.1 GCA_026394745.1 Candidatus Altarchaeota archaeon | reverse complement strand
CGCGCAAAGGATGGGATTGCCAGTCGAGAAGTTCGTGGTCGCGACGAACGAGAACGACGAATTCCCCAGGTTCATGAAGTCCGGGGAATACAAGCCAATCAGGCCTTCGAAGGCATGCGTCTCCAACGCGATGAACGTCGGCCACCCAAGCAACCTCGCGAGACTGTTCCACATGTACGGAGGATGGATTGACGAGACTGGAGTAGTCCACGAGAAGCCTGACCTGAACGCGATGAGGAAGGACATGTGGGCTGTGAGCGTGACTGACGATGAGACGAGGGATGCGATAGCAGGGGCCTACGGGAAGCACAAGCTGATTCTCGAGCCGCACGGCGCAGTAGGCTGGCACGGCCTTGAAAAGTACCTTGCTGAAAGCAGGTGGAATGGTCTTTCAGTTTCCCTTGAGACTGCGGACCCCGCGAAGTTCCCTGAGGAGATAGTTAAGGTGCTGGGCTTCGAGCCGGAGATTCCCGATAGCCTGGAGGGCCTTGAAGGCAGGATGGAGTATGTGGAAGAATTTGGCGCGGACTACGGGAGCTTAAAGAAGTTCCTGCTCAAGAATTTCTCATAAGATGGTTGCGAGAAGAACAAAGAGGCCGAAGAAGAACACGGACGCGGTGCTGGTCGTCGGACTCGCGTTTGTGGTTATCGTCCTAGTTTATGTGATGTTAAACGCAGGCAGGATTAACGCCGCTGGCGTCTCGACGACTTCAACGACGCTGATTGAAGTTAAGGAGAGGGTCGTGAGGGAGTCCGTAATCGCAGGCAGCTGGTATCCTAAAGACAAGAGCGAACTGGAGGCGATGCTCGACGGATTCCTCTCGAACGCTGAGGTGAATCCAGTCAGCAGCCTGCACGCCTTAATCGTCCCGCACGCAGGATACGTTTATTCTGGACCTGTTGCCGCCTACGGCTACAAACTCCTGGAGGGTAAACAATATGATACTGTGGTGATACTCGGGCCGGACCATCACGTCGGATTCAACGGCGCTTGGATTCCGAAGGTCACGCACTTCGAGACTCCGCTAGGCCTCGTCGAAGTTTCTCCAAAAGCCGGCGAACTCAGAAAGAAAAGTATTTTCACGGACATTCCGGACTCGGAAGACAAAGAGCACTCCGTTGAAATACAACTCCCGTTCCTGCAGAAGACCCTGAAGCCGGGATTCAAAATTGTGCCGATAGTCGTGGGCAATGTCGACGGGAAGGAGCTCGCAGACGCCCTGAAGCCGTTACTCGACGACAGGACGCTCGTCATCGTCAGCAGCGACCTTTCCCACTACCACAGCTACAACGAGGCTAACGGGCTGGACGCGAAGTGCACAAAGAACGCTCCTGAAGTAAACATCGAGGGGATGAGCGGCTGCGAGGCGTGCGGCATAACTCCGATAAAGACGCTCCTCTACATCGCCCGGGAATACAATTGGACTGGGCAGCTCCTGGACTACCGGAACTCGGGAGACACCGCCGGAGACAAGAGTAGTGTGGTAGGGTACATGAGCGTCGCCTACTTCGAGGGCGTAAGCGATGTGGAGCAGGAGTTCCTGCTGAAGCTGGCCCGCAGGACTTTGAACGAATACTATGCAAACGGAAGCATGAGCCAGGCCGTCTACGAGAGCGAGCTTACGCCGCGACTGAAGAAGACGCAAGGCTGCTTCGTAACTCTGAACAAGAACGGAAACCTGCGAGGCTGCATAGGACACATCCTGCCGCAGAAGACGCTCTACGAATGCATCATAGAGAACGCGCTCAACGCCGCGCTGTACGACTCCAGGTTCAAGCCGGTGGAGAAGAATGAGCTGTCTGAAATCGAGATTGACGTGTCAGTGCTTACCGTTCCAAAGAAGCTGGAATACTCCGGCACGCAGGACCTACTCGACAAACTCACGCCCATGCAGGACGGAGTCGTACTGAAGTACGGGTGGGGCGGCGCAACATACCTCCCGCAAGTGTGGGAGCAGCTTCCAGACAAGAACGAGTTCCTATCCAGCCTCTGCGTGAAATCAGGGAACCAGGCAGACTGCTACACTAAAAATCCTGAGATAAGCCTGTATCAAGCGCAAGTGTTCAAGGAGCAGTGACTAAGAGGATGTCAGGCGTACCGAAATTAAACATAAAAAAAAACAGGCCGAACGCTACTTGACCAGGCGACTGACTAGAACCCCGGCCTCATACAATAAGACAAGAGGCACTGCAAGAATAACCTGACTGAACAACGTGGGGTCCGGGGTGACTATCCCGGCCGCAAGGAATACCAGGACTATAACGTGACGGCGATAAGCGGACAACACTTTATGGTCTATCAAGCCTACTTTAGTCAAAACCCCGATGACGAGGGGAAGCTCGAAACTGACGCCGGTGGAAAACAAGACGAAGAGCATGAAATCGAACGTCTCGCTGAGGCTGAGCATCGGGGTTGCCAGAGGCGCTGCCTCGCTAATCAGGAAGCTGAACGACAAAGGCAGGAGGATTAGGTAGGCGAACGAAACCCCTGTAAGAAACAACAACAAAGCAGGAATGAAAGCGTACGCAAGCATCCTCTTTTCCTTGATTGATAAAGCAGGGCCTACGAAAGCCCAAAACTCATAGAAAATCACCGGCGACGTTATGGTGAACGCCATCAGTAGGGACGCCTTCACCTTCACCGAAACCGCCTCCAGCGGACTGATTACCACAAAAGACACGATATTCTGCCCGAAAAACAGGCTATCCTGCATGAAAGACAGAACCAGCCCGGACAGAGGGTAACAAAAAATCGCAGCGAAAACAACAACCGCCAAAGAAACCAAAACCCGCCGCCTAAGCTCCTCAAGATGCTCTAGAACGGAAAAATCCTTGCCTTCCATAGCATAACCTATCCAGCCTTCTCCTGCCCGCCCTCAGACTCCCTCACGCCCTTCTTGAACTCGCCGACCGAGAGGCCGAGAGCCCTCGCAAGCTGAGGCAACTTACTAGCGCCAAACAAAAGCAGCACGATAAACAAAACCAACAACAACTCCTGAGTACCGAAAGCCAACTAGACCACCTCAAGTAAAGAATAGGAATGCTGTATAAAAAAAGCATTCACTGCACTATCTCAATATCCTTTGTGATTGAAGCTACAGGCAAGCCGTCCCGGTATATGGTCGCGTTCACCGTGTAGTTGCCTGCCGTGATGCCCGCGCAGGTGTTGCACGGCGGAGTACTGAACTCCGCGGCAACCTTGTTCACGGACGAGTCGAAGTAGAACGTCTTGTTCAAGTCAAGCCAGTTCCTTCCTCTCGCGCTTATGCCGCTGAACACGACGAGGCCTTCGCCGGAGTATCCTCTTGAAACAAGCACTAAGGTGATGTTCATCTGCTCGTTGGAGTGGTACAAAGGCTTACCGAGAGAAAAGTTGATTTCATATATCAGCGAAGTGCTCTCTGGCTGCTGTAGGGCGGGAGGATTCACCCACGCATAGATGTACGCCGCACAGGCGAACACTACGCACAAAGCCAGTACGGCCAGTACCGGACTCCAATTCACCCAACTCACGTTCTTTACCGCGTGCAAAATCTTTTTTTTCATTTTTTTCACCAAGGGGATTTTTTAAGCTTTAACACCCAAGCCACGTAGTTTGCGAAGTAGTGTATCGGCACCGTCACAACAAGCGCCGTAGCAAAGAAAGCCAAGTCCGCGGGAACAATGATCCACGCGAAATAGAAAGCACCGAATACGAAGTCCAACTGGTCTATAAACGGTAGTGAGTGACCCCTCTCGAACCCGCATCTCCTCTTGATGGCGCTTGCAGCGAGGTCGCCGACCATCGCACCCAGCGACAGGAGGAACGCCAGAGTCAAGCTCATCTCAGGCAGATTCCACGAGTAATTCGCCTGGAGCAGAGACTGAATCCAGCCGACTATGACGCCAGCCAAGATGCCGCAGAAGAAGCCGCGCCAAGTCTTACCGTCGCCGAAAACCCTCCTCCCACCAATGTTCCTGCCAAAGTCCATCGGAGTGGAAAAATCCTTCAGGAAGGGAATCCCGGAGACGTCAACCGCAATGGAATTGGCTGCGTACGCAGGGAAAATGAACCACAAAACCTCAAGCAGAAAATGCATAAAATAACATGTGGGAGGATGCTTAAATGTTGTAGTTCAATCCTATGGCCAACGCCACGACCTCAGCCTTGTTTATCAGCGACTCCTTCCTCCCGCTGGCCCATATTATCCTCGCGCTAGGGAACTGCGCTGACATGTGGTCTACCGCGTCGCCGATGGACGCCGAGAAGAACCGGTGGGGCACGAGTATGTTGAGGATTATCCCGGACACGTCGAGTACGCCCTTCGTTATCAGC
>JAPKXP010000024.1 GCA_026394745.1 Candidatus Altarchaeota archaeon | reverse complement strand
TTTGCCGGACTCCTGGACCGGACTTTAGTGGAGACGTCGGCGCAGAAGATGCAGTTGAAGGGGCAGCCGCGTGAAGTGAGGACTGTGTTGAACATGTAGTTTCTGACGTGGACCAGGTGCCTTGCTGGGAACGGCAGGGCGTCGAGTTCCGGCACGTAGGCCGGCGGCTTATATTTCATTCCGGAGTCTTTCACGACGAGTCCGTCAATCGACTCGAGAGCGCCCGCGCCGCGAATCACGCGCCTGCATAACGTCAGGAATGAGTACTCGCCTTCACCGCGTATGCCGTAGTCCGCGCCCAAGTATTCCACAGAGGAAGGCTCGCAGGTTACGTGAGAGCCGCCGACGACGATTACCGCGCCGGAGTTCATCCTGAAGAATCTGACGAGGCCGTAGACTTCAGGGAGCGCGGTGGTGAGCGTGTTTATGCCCACGACCTTCGGACGCTCGGCCTCAAGAATCTGCTTTAATCTTTCGGCCCCGGGATTGTCGACATCGAAGTCCAAGACCCGGACGGTGAAGCCGTCGCGCTCCAGGATAGCTGCGACGTAGAGCAGTCCCAATGGAGAGTAAGTCCTGCCTGCGAGGACGCGCCTGTGCGACGGATACGCGAGTAAAACGTCAATCATCGTTAATCACATTATCTTTCGACCGGCCATTTAAATATGCAAACACATATACTACGGCAATGATGGAGACGCTAAAGTGCAAGGACCTAAAACCGCATACCAAGAAGGGCGCGGTCGAGGTCCAGGTGCTCAGCAGGGAGGAGGCGAGGAACGTCCGGGCTAGGAAGGATCGGATCTCGCACGCCATGTCTGAGGCGCTTGTCGGCGACGAGACGGGAACCATACTCATGACTCTCTGGGATGACGACGTCCAGAGGGTAGATAATGGAAAGACGTACTTCATATCCAACGTATATGTCACCTTATTCCGCGGCTCCATCCGCTTGAACATAGGAAAGTACGCCGACGTCAAGGAAATCGAGAAGAAGTTTGAAGTAGACCTGAAGAACAACATGTCTGAGAAAGTCCACGAGCAGCCCAGGCGTCCGAGCGAGTACGACAGGTTCAGCAGCGGAAGCTTCTGGCCGGAACACTAGGTTCAGCCTGACTCGTTGACGTATTCTCCGCGGTCGACCTCCGCCTTCGCCTCGAAAAGCCTCTTCAAGACTTTCTCGGAATCCTGGTCAAGTAGGATTGACACGGACTCGACGATGCGCCGGGTCTCGGCTTCGAAGCCGAGTATGTCGCGCGGGTTGCTGATTTTCTTCCACGTTTCCCTGGTCTCGTACACCAAATGCAGTAGCTTGTCCCTCTTCTCTTTCATCTCGGAATACTTGTCTAGGAACCCCGTCTTGAACGCAAGCAATACGTCCGTGCGGTCTTCCGCGCGCCTGAACGAGGGTATGTACTTCAGGTTGGAAAGCTCGCACGAAGAAATCTCCTGCGTGTAGTCGTCGTGGTCCATCAAAGTATCCTTCGGGTTCGACGGCACCTGCAGGAACACGTCCTTGTCTATCCGGGTCAGGATATTCGTCACGGGGTCGAACATGTAGTTGGTCTGGAATCCGTCGGTAACGCCGAACGCGTAGCTGAATGCTGCGTGCATGCCAAGCTGGTATGCGATGGAAATCTTGTGCTCCTCAAGGACGTCGGGCTTCAGGTAGGTCATCTCGTTCAGAGTCCATCCGGCAAGCCGGTCCATCAAGACGAAAGAGCGGTCGTCCATGTTCAAGCAACCTTCCTGCGCTCTGCCGGCGAAGGGTATATGACGCCCTGCTCCGAGTAGAACGGTAGATTAAGCTCCCTCATTATCCTGCCTGCGAGAACCTCGTTCTTCACCTTATCCTGGTCGCCGAAGACGATGCGCATGTCGTCGACGTTGGTTGACGCCCTACCCTGCTTTTTCACGCCCTGGAGTATGAAGTCCCTGCCGTCCTCCCTGTGTCCCTTGCTCATGCTGGTTATGGTGACGTCTGGGCCGCGCAGGTCGCTGACGGAGGACATTATCGTGTCTGCGTAGTCGCGCTCGTGCACGCTGCCTTTGAAGGCGCTTAGCTCTGAAGGCCAGTCGAGTCCTGTTTCCAGCTTTCTGCGGGTTATCGGAGGCTTGGGCGCGACCTTAAGCTGCATCGGCCCTGGAAGCTCCTTCTCACGGACCTCCTGCGACTTTTCGGTGATTCGCTGGCTGATCTCGCTGGATATCGTGTACATCCTCCGCTGGAATTCGGTCATGGACTCTACGACCATGTTATAGAATGACCAATAGCAGAATAAAAATCCTGGAACCGGATGTTATTTATACCTCCGCTCCCAAAATTCTCTCATGATGTTATTGCTGATGATAGTATTTTTCGTATTGTCAGTCTACATGATAATGAAGGGGTCGGACTGGATAACCGACTCCTCGATTCACGTGGCGCATAGGATTGGGACAAGCAATCTTGCGGTAGGCCTGATAGTCATATCGTTTCTGCTCAGCATCCCCGAGATTGTGATAGCCACGTCAGCCATACTGAAAGGCCATCCAGCCCTTGGATTCGGGACGGTCATAGGCTCGGTGATAGTCAACATAGGCCTTATTGTCGGCATATCGGCGCTTATCAGGCCGCTGCGCGTTCCCAGGATAATGGTGACCAGGGATATGATTTTCATGGTCGTCGTTTCGATAGTGGTCGTGGCGATGGCGCTCGAGGACAGGAACCTTTCGAGAGGCGACGGCTTGGTCTTCATACTCCTTTTCATACCCTACGTCATAAACGTGTACGAGCAGGAGAGGAACCTGACTCACGAGGAGAAGAAGCTCAAGACCGAGAAGATGACCGAGGCGCTCGAGATGCACGGCAAATACGATGTCAACCACAAGACCAGATTCGGAATCAAGTACTTCATCGCAGGAGTATTTTTGCTGATTGTGGGGTCGGAGATTTTCGTCAGGATAATGCTTGAGATAGCATCCTTAATGCAACTGTCGGACCTTCTCGTGGGCATAACCATCGGCGCGCTAGGTCCCAGCATACCTAATCTAGCCGCCGCCTTGGGCGCCGCGAGAAAGGGCGTTGAGGAGCTTGTAGTTTCCGAGACCATCGGCTCCAACATATTCACGCTTCTCATCACGCTCGGCCTGATAGCGCTTATTAACCCGATGACGATAGACGATATGACGGCGAGTATAACAGCACCTGCCTTGCTTATCATAACGTTCATACTGCTTGTGGCGATGCTGAAGGGGCACGTCAGGAGGAGGGATGGTCTCATACTCGTATTGTTCTATCTGGCGACCGTGATAGCGGAGTTTGTGTTCAGGAGAAACGGTGGTATTTGAAAAGTTATTTTATATTCTATCAAACATAATAGAATACCCGTAGACTAAATGAAGGCTATTGTAGTTACGGGTGGTGTGTTGAGCGGCCTTGGCAAAGGCGTTTGCGCTGCTTCTATAGGACGCATCCTCAAGGACAGGGGTTACACAGTTGTTCCGGTCAAGATTGACGGGTATGTGAACATTGACCCTGGCACCATGAACCCTTACGAGCACGGTGAAGTCTACGTTCTGGACGACGGTAGCGAGACTGACCTCGACCTCGGGCACTACGAGAGGTTTCTTAACACTGACTTGGCAGGCAGCTCGAACATTACCACGGGAAGCATATACCAGACTGTGATAGAGAAGGAGCGGCAGGGAGACTACTTGGGTAAGACCGTTCAGGTCATTCCTCACATAACGGACGAGATAAAGAGGAGGATAAGGAAGTTCGACGCCGACGTCGTGTTGATTGAGGTCGGCGGGACGGTCGGCGACTTGGAGAACCTGGTGTTCATCGAGGCTTTGAGGCAGATGAGCAGGGAGAACGGGAACGACTTCGTTTTCATACACTTGTCTTACATACCCACGATACTGAGCGGCGAGCAGAAGACTAAGCCGACCCAGCACAGCGTGAAGGAGCTTCTGTCGCTTGGAATTCAGCCTGACTTGGTCATAGGCAGGTCGCAGCATCCGCTGGACAAGAACACGAAGAAGAAGATTGCTTTATTCTGCGGCGTTTCCGAGGAGGAGGTTTTCAGCAACCACGACCTCCAGGACACTTACATGCTGCCTGTGGAGCTTAACAAGCAGAACATAGCCGAGATAATCATAAGCAAGCTGAAACTCAGGCACAACCCCGTCTTTACGATGAAATGGGACGAGATGGTGAAGAGGATTATGAAGCCGAAGAGCGAGGTCACAATAGGGGTAGTGGGGAAGTACACCGGCCTCGAGGACGCTTACCTTAGCATAAAGGAGTCTTTCAAGCATGCTGGACTTGCGAACTCCTGCAAAGTCAACCTAAAGTGGATCGAGTCCGAAGAACTCTCGAAGAAGGACTTGAAGGACGTGGACGGAATCCTGGTGCCTGGAGGTTTTGGGCTAAGGGGCATCGAAGGAAAAGTCAAGGCTGTCGAGTACGCACGCGAGAGCAAGGTTCCGTTCCTCGGCATATGCCTTGGCCTCCAGGTGGCGGTCATAGAGTACGCGAGGAACGCCTGCAAGCTCGCTAAAGCCAACTCGACGGAGTTCGATGATAAAACACCGTACCCTGTGATAGACTACATTCCCGAACAGAGGAGCATCAAAAAGAAGGGGGGTACCATGAGGCTCGGAGCCTACCCGTGCGAGGTAAAGCAGGGGTCGCTCGCAAGCAAGCTTTACGAGCAGTCGCAGATTTCCGAGCGTCACAGGCACCGTTACGAGGTGAATCCGGAGTATGTGGACGTGCTCGAGAAGAACGGCCTCGTCATCTCAGGGTTATACAAGGAAGGGAACTTGACTGAGATAATAGAGCTGCCAGGCCACCCGTACTTCATAGCATGCCAGTTCCACCCTGAATTCAAGTCTAGGATAGAAAAGCCCGCGCCGCTGTTCTACGGCCTGGTTCAAGCCGCCATGAAGAGGCGGAAGACGCAGTAGGTTATATGCAGTTGCGTTCTATTCCTAAGAAAAAATTAAGCAATTGCATATGCCGAATTGCCTATTTTCTGAAATTTCGATTATTTGGGCAATTCGTTATATTAAAGTACATTCGTAAGGGATTAACATGAGGATTATTGTCGCCGCCCTCCTTTCTCTGCTAGTCATATTGCCTACTTCGCTAGCCGCTGATTCGGATTGGCCAATGTTCCAGCACGACGCGGCCCACAGCGGCAGGAATCCTAGTAATTCCAGCTTGAATCTGACCTCTTTCGGAGAACTTTGGGTGTGGGAGACGACCGGCGATGTAGTTTACGCCCCCCCAGTAACCTATGACATAAACTCCGACGGGAATCTAGAGTTGATTCTTGCCACTGCGAACGGCTTCGTTTACGCTATAAGCGCTGACGGCAGAACTCTGTGGTATTACAACAGTAGCATTTCAGTGGTAGCGTCTCCTGCAGCCTTTACTTCTGGAGGCATCGCTTACATAGTGTTCAGCTCGAAGGACTACGTTCACTTGCACGACTCTACGGGAGGTGAGGTATGGAGTAAAAAGACCGCCCAAGACTTCCAGCTTACGCCGCCTCAGCTGGAGGACATAAACAAGGACGGCGTACAGGAGATAATATTCGACAACCTCACCATCACGCTAAAGGGAGAGTTCAGGGAGTACGGCAAGGAAGACCTCTTGGATTTGGGCGTGGCGCCGCCGACCTCCAGCATTGCTGAGGGAAATGAAAGGATGGTTTACCCCGGAAACCTTTTTATGGTGCCTGCAGTGGCTGACGTCAACGGCGACGGTACGTTAGAGGTCATCGACGTCTTGTCGAAGGACTATGACCCCCACTTGACACTCAAGAGTCTAGAGGGGATAATAATCTGGATTTCTAACGTCACGATAAAGTCTCCGCCGGCGGTTGCCGACCTTGACGGCGACGGAAGGACGGAGATAACCGCCTGCTCGGGAGATGGGACGGCAATAATCGTGGACAGCGAGGGCAATATGCTTCAGGATTTGAAGTCTAGGAACTGCAGGTACACCATAATATCAGACTTGAGCCAGGATGGAACGCTCGAAGTGATAGCCAGCTTCAAGGATGGTTCGATTAGGGCTTACGGAAGCGTTGTTGATTCCGACGGTGACGGGCTAACAGACTTTAGGGAGGACGTTCTAGGAACCGATAAATACTCCGAGGACACCGACGGCGACAGCCTGGAGGACGCAATAGACCCCGAGCCGCTCAAGGCACGGTCTTTCAGGGAGTTACGGCAGGAGAGCGTAGACGTGAAACAGTATCTTACCATAATCATTCTGATTATAGCGTTCGTCTACGTCTCCAAGTCCGCCATGAACTACAGCAAGGGCGACGCCGCGTGGAGGTACGTGGAAGAGAAGATCGAGCTCACGAGGAAGGACATAAAGGATCTGACCGAGACCAGGGAGACTGCGATAAAGAGGATAGGCGAGTCCAAGAAGGAGATGGAGAAGGAGTGGGACAAGATACTTTACGGATAAGCCACGAGCGACGACATTGACGTCGCAAAAGACATACTACGCATTATCCTGGAGAAGGGAGGTGTCACGGCGGACGCTGCCGCAAACGAGCTTAAGATAAGTAAAATCAAGCTTGCGCAGTACTGCACTCTGCTTGAGAATAAAGGCTACCTTAAAATCAACTCTAGGATTAACCCGAGCAACCCTGATTTAGAGCCTACTGAAAAGCTAGAGAAGATGAAGTGAATCAACATACCCCCAATGATGGGGGGAGTATGTAATCAGCGGAAGTATTCGTCTAAGACTAGGCCTATAGAGCCCCTCTGCTCCTTGTTCATGAAAGGACAGTCGTGTACGTTCCTCTCGCCGTCCAAAAGAGCCTCGGCGAACATCACGCATTTATTCAGGCCGCATGGCGAAGGCGGCTTGCTTACCCCGCAGTCCTTGCAAGGCAGATTCACGTATATGTCTGCGATGGTGTTTTTACGCCGGTCACGTACGTCCATATTCCTTAGATTATTTTAGCGAGATGATTTATGAATTCATCGACGTGCTTCCGTCCTATGTTCAACGGAGGCAGGAGGCGCACCGTGTTTCCGGACGGCACGGTCAGCACCCCCTCTTTGATGAGTTTTTCTATCGTCTTCCGACCGTCCGTTGTTTCCAATCCGACCATAAGTCCTTTCCCTCGGCATTTCAGGCCTAGGCCGGAAACCTCTTTCATCAGGTATGCGCCCTGCTTCCGGGCGTTGAGGTGAAGCTTTTCCTTGACTATCGTCTCGACTGTAGCTTTCGCGACAGCGCACGCCAGCGGTCCGCCGAGGAACGTTCCTCCGTGCTGGCCGCGCTCGAAATCGAAGCCCCGGAACAGCGTCGCCCCGATTGGGAAGCCGTTGCCGAGGGCTTTAGCGAGGCATATCATGTCCGGCATTATTCCCTCGCCCTTGAAGGCGAACATATCTCCAGTCCTGCCGAATCCAGTCTGGCATTCGTCCATTATCATTAACACTCCCTTCTTTTCAGTGAGCTCTCGGACGCCCTTGAGGTAGCCGGGATCGGGGACTAGCACGCCTGCTTCGCCCTGAATCGGCCCCACAATCACTGCCGCGGTTTCCGATGTTAAAGCCTGCTCCAGCGCGGAAAGATTGTTGTAGTCGACAAACTTCATGCCGGGAACCAGAGGCTCGAACGGCTTGCGGTACTTTTCAGCCCACGTAAGGCTTAACGCGCCCATAGTCCGCCCGTGGAACGAGTTCTTGAAGGCGATTATCTCCTTCTTGCCGGACGCCTTCCTAGCCAGCTTTATCGCGCACTCCGTGCTCTCCGTCCCATCGTTCGTGAAGAAAACCTTCTCCATGCCCGTGAGCTTGCACAAAAGCTCAGCAAGCTCCGCCTGAGGCTGCGTGTAATACCAGTTCGAAACGTGCCACAGCGTCTCAGCCTGCTTCTTCAACGCGGAAACGACCTTAGGATGGCAGTGGCCGAGCGACACGACAGCAATCCCCGCGAAGAAGTCGAGGTACTTCTTGCCGGAAGCGTCCCACACGTACGGGCCCTTCCCCTTGACTAAAGCCACCGGGAACCGGCCGAAAACCTGAGAATGATACTTCGCCTCCAGCTTGAAAACCTGCTCTGGCGTAAACTTCATTTTTATTGCACCTTCCTAATTAATTAGTCTAAGGTTGATAAAATATGGCTGACACCCCCCACCTAAGCAAAAAAGACGGGAAAATGTGGGCTGCCTTGAAGCCGTGGGTCAAGGACGCCGTCGAAGTGATTCTGGAAGTCGGCGTGATAATAGTAGTCCTGAAGCTGCTTCTTGGCGCGGAGATGATACTGCCTCTGGTGGCGGTAACCACAGGCAGCATGATACACGACCAAGGCGACGTGAGCTGGAGGAATTGGATGCTAAACCGCAGCATAGACGAAAGCCGGATAAACAGCTTCCCGCTCACTGACGGATTCAACGTAGGCGACATGATAGTAGTCAAGAACCCCGACGCGCAACTGGGGGACGTCCTGATATACGAGAGGGACAGGGACCACAGCATGCAGGGCGGGATACCGATAATACACCGCGCGGTGGGGATAGCCTACGTCGAGGACTGGAAGGTCGTCAGGACCGAGGGGACGCTCGACTGCTACAACAACGAATCCATCATGAAGTACGTGAACATGGTGAAATCCTGCGCAGCCTTCGGAATGAACAGCTGCCCTTACCCCATGATACCGAAATCCAGCAGCTTCAGGATGTACATAACTAAAGG